>NZ_JANODC010000510.1:0-12971 GCF_031412495.1 Rhizobacter sp.
GTCGAACTCGTAGCCCTGCAGCTGGTCGTAGCAGGTGCCGCAGCTCACGACCACGGTCTTGATGTCGAGGTAGTTGAGGGTGTTGGCGACGCGGTGGAAGAGGACCCGGTTGTCGGTGATCATCTTTTCGGCCTTGTCGAAGTCGCCCGAGCCGCGCTGCGGATAGCCGCAGCACAGGTAGCCCGGCGGCAGCACGGTCTGCACGCCGGCATGCCAGAGCATGGCCTGCGTCGCCAGGCCCACCTGCGAGAAGAGGCGCTCCGAGCCGCAGCCGGGGAAGTAGAAGACCGCCTCGCTGTCGGCGTTGGTCGTCTTCGGGTTGCGGATGATCGGGACGTAGTCCTTGTCCTCGATGTCGAGCAGGGCGCGCGCCGTCCGCTTCGGCAGGTTGCCCGGCATCTTCTTGTTGATGAAGTGGATCACCTGCTCCTTCAGCACCGGCGTGCCGTGCGTCGGCTTCGGCGCCGCCGTCTGCAGGTTGGCGAGGCCGCGCAGCATGTCGTTGGCGGCGCGCTGGGCCTTAAAGCCGACGTCGACCATCGCCGTGCGCATCACCTTGATCGCCTCCGGACTGGTGGCGTTCAGGAAGACATGGCCGCCTTGCTGGCCGGCCGGAACCGGCGCTTGCCCATCCGGCGCAGCAGGTTCCTCATGTTCATCGAGACGTTGCCGAAGTCGATGTCGACCGGGCACGCCGGCTCGCACTTGTGGCAGACGGTGCAGTGGTCGGCGACGTCCTCGAACTCCTCCCAGTGGCGGATCGACACGCCGCGCCTCGTCTGCTCTTCGTAGAGAAACGCCTCGACGAGGAGCGAGGTGGCGAGGATCTTGTTGCGCGGGCTGTACAGCAGGTTGGCGCGCGGCACGTGCGTCGCGCAAGGCGGCTTGCACTTGCCGCAGCGCAGGCAGTCCTTGATCGAGGTCGCGATCTCGCCGATGTCGCTCTGGCTCATGATCAGCGACTCGTGCCCCATGAGGCCGAAGCTCGGCGTGTAGGCGTTGGTCAGGTCGGCGTCGAGGCGGGCGCCGGCGAAGGTCGCGCCGCGCAGCAGCTTGCCCTGGTTGAACCGCCCTTCCGGGTCGACCCTGCGCTTGTAGTCGGCGAAGCCGGCGATCTCGGCGTCGGTCAGGAACTCGAGCTTGGTGATGCCGATGCCGTGCTCGCCGGAGATGACTCCGTCGAGGTCGCGTGCCAGCTTCATGATCCGCGCCACCGCCGTGTGCGCGGTCTGCAGCATCTCGTAGTTGTCGCTGTTGACCGGGATGTTGGTGTGCACGTTGCCGTCGCCGGCGTGCATGTGCAGGGCGACCCAGACCCGGCCGCGCAGCACCTCGCCGTGGATCTTCTGGCACTCGTCGAGGATGGGCTTGAAGGCGGCGCCGGCGAACAGCGTCTGCAGCGGCGCCCGGATCTGCGTCTTCCACGACGCTCGCAGGGTGTGGTCCTGCAAGAGCTGGAAGTTCGTGCGCGACGGGTCTTCCACGGAAGGCCGGTCGAGCCCGGCGAGCCAGCGCCGCCACTGCGCCCCGACCTCGCGCAGCAGGTTCATGGCCTGCTGCACGCGGTCCTCGAGCAGCTCGGCGGACGCGATGTCGCCGGCGTCGTCGCTCTTGCCGAGCGGCAGCTGCCCGGTCCCGAAGAAGGCTTCCAGGCGCTCGACCAGGGCCAGCTTGTTCGCCAGGCTCAGCTCGATGTTGATGCGCTCGATGCCCTCGGTGTACTCGCCCATCCGCGGCAGCGGGATGACGACGTCCTCGTTGATCTTGAAGGCATTGGTGTGCTTGCTGATCGCCGCGGTGCGCTTGCGGTCGAGCCAGAACTTCTTGCGCGCCTCGGCGCTGACGGCGACGAAGCCCTCGCCGCCGCGCGCGTTGGCCAGGCGCACGACTTCGCTCGTCGCCCGGGCCACGGCATCGGCGTCGTCGCCGACGATGTCGCCGAACAGCACCATCTTCGGCAGGACGGTCGATCCGCTTCGGCCGTCCCCGCCGCGCTTGCTCTTGGTCGCGTAGCCCACCGCCTTGAGGTAGCGGTCGTCGAGGTGCTCGAGGCCGGCAAGGAGCACCCGCGAGCCACCTGGCGCGCTCGCCGCCAGGCCGAACAGGTAGTCGCGGATCTCGACGATCGACGGCACCGCGTCCTTGGCATTGCCGAAGAACTCGAGGCAGACCGTGCGCACGTGCTTCGGCATCCGGTGCACGATCCAGCGCGCCGAGGTGATGAGGCCGTCGCAGCCCTCCTTCTGGATGCCGGGGACGCCGGCCAGGAACTTGTCGGTGACGTCCTTGCCGAGGCCTTCCTTGCGGAAGCCGGCGCCGGGGATGTCGAGCCGCTCCGTGCGCTCGAGCTTCCTGCCGCTGGCGTCGAGCCAGCGCAGCTCGAAGCTCGCCATCGGCGCGTCGTGGATCTTGCCGAGGTTGTGATCGAGGCGGATCACCTCGAGCCACTTCGCCTCCGGCGTCACCATCCGCCACGAGGCCAGGTTGTCGAGCGCCGTGCCCCAGAGCACGGCCTTCTTGCCGCCGGCGTTCATGGCGATGTTGCCGCCGACGCAGGAGGCCTCGGCCGAGGTCGGATCGACCGCGAACACGTAGCCGGCTCGCTCGGCGGCGTCGGCGACGCGCTGCGTGACGACGCCGGCCTCGCTCCACACCGTCGCCACCTTCCCTTCCACGCCCGGGAGGTCGACGAACTCGACCTCTGTCATGGCCTCGAGCTTTTCGGTGTTGATGACCGCGCTCGACCAGGTGAGCGGCAACGCGCCGCCGGTGTAGCCGGTGCCGCCGCCGCGCGGGATGATGGTCAGGCCGAGCTCGATGCAGCCGGCGACGAGCCCGGCCATCTCGGCTTCGGTGTCGGGCATGAGCACCACGAACGGGTACTCGACGCGCCAGTCGGTCGCGTCGGTGACGTGCGACACCCGCGACAGCCCGTCGAAGCGGATGTTGTGCGCCGCCGTGACCCTGGCCAGCCGGCGCAGCGTCCGCCGGCGCAGGTCGGCCACAGTCTTGAACTGTGCCGCGAAGGCCTCGACGGCCTTCGTCGAGGCCTGCAGCAACTCGCCGACGACAGCGTCGCGGCCCGGGTCGAAGTCCGGCGTCCGGCGCTTGCCGACCTCGCCGAGCCGGTGCTGCAGCGCCTCGATCAGGAGCTTGCGCCGGCGCGGGCTGTCGAGCAGGTCGTCCTGCAGGTAGGGGTTGCGCTGGACGACCCAGATGTCGCCGAGCACCTCGTACAGCATGCGCGCCGAACGCCCCGTGCGACGCTCGTCCCGGAGCAGGCCGAGGACCTCCCAGGCGCGCGCGCCGAGCAGGCGGATGACGATCTCGCGGTCGGAAAACGACGTGTAGTTGTACGGGATCTCGCGCAGCCGGGGCGCTGTGGCGGCTGCCTCAGCGGCAGCAACGAACTGGGTCAGCGGCAACGGGGCGTTCATGGGCTCGAGGCGCTCACGGCACCCGTCCAAGGCAGGGGCGCAGCATCGTACCGCAGTGCAGCATTCGAGGCCGCTGCGGGGCTCCGGAGGGGTAATCCCCGTTGCCGCCAACCCCCCATCCAACGATAAACAGGCCTGTCATTTTCGGCGTGCACACTGGCGCCTCGCGCCCCGACGCGCTTCCCACTTCACGGAGTCCTCATGAGAAACAAAGCCCTTGCCCTCTGCTCCCTCGCCCTCGCGCTCGGCTTCGCGGGGCCGGCGCAGGCGCAAGTCGAAATCCAGTGGTGGCATTCGATGGGCACCGCCCTCGGGGAATGGGTCAACGACCTCGCCAAGGACTTCAATTCGAAGCAGAAGGACTACAAGGTCGTGCCCGTCTTCAAGGGCGGCTACGACGAGTCCATGACCGCCGCCATCGCTGCCTTTCGGGCCGGCAACGCGCCGCACATCCTGCAGGTCTTCGAGGTCGGCACGGCGACCATGATGGCCAGCAAGAACGCGATCGTGCCCGTCGGCAAGGTGATGCAGGACGCCGGCATGAAGTTCGACCCGAAGATCTACGTCCCTGCCGTCGCCGGCTACTACACGGCGCCGAACGGGCAGATGCTGAGCTTCCCCTTCAACAGCTCCACGCCGGTCTTCCACTACAACAAGGACGCGTTCAAGGCGGCCGGACTGGACCCCGAGAAGCCGCCGACCACCTGGCCGGAAGTGACCCTGGCCGCCGCCAAGCTGAAGGCGAGCGGGCACAAGTGCCCCTTCACCACCAGCTGGATCAGCTGGACCCAGCTGGAGAGCTTCTCGGCTTGGCACAACGTCGAGTTCGCCAGCAAAGGCAACGGCATGCGCGGGATGGACGCACGGCTCACCTTCAACACGCCGCTGCACGTGCGCCACATCGAGAACCTGGCCAACATGGCCAAGCAGGGCCTGTTCGTCTACAAGGGCCGGGGCAACGCCGCTGACGCGACTTTCGTGTCCGGCGAGTGCGCGATGGTCACGGCGTCGTCGGCGCTCTACGGCAACGTCAAGCGCAATGCCAAGTTCGCCGGCGCGATCTCCACGCTGCCCTACTACCCCGACGTGCAGGGCGCGCCGCAGAACACCGTCATCGGCGGTGCCAGCCTCTGGGTGATGTCCGGCAAGAAGCCCGAGGAGTACAAGGGCGTCGCCGCATTCTTCGACTACCTCTCTCAGCCCGACGTCGCCGCGGCCAGCCACAAGCGGACGGGCTACCTGCCGGTCAGCATCCCTTCGTTCGAGCTGACCGACAAGAGCGGCTTCTACAAGGAGAACCCCGGCACCGATGTCTCCGTCACGCAGATGATCCGCAAGACCACCGACAAGTCGCGCGGCATCCGCCTCGGCAACTTCGTGCAGATCCGGACCATCATCGACGAGGAGATGGAGCAGATCTGGAACGGCAAGAAGACCGCCAAGGAAGGGATCGACAGCGCCGTCAAGCGCGGCAACGAGCAGCTCGAGCGGTTCGAGAAGGCGAACAAGGCCGCGGCCTGAAGACCTGACCTTGGCCATCGAGAAGCGCGTCCGCTTCAGGAGCTGGTGGCTGCCCTGGGTGCTCATCGCGCCCCAGATGGCCATCGTCCTGGTGTTCTTCTTCTGGCCGGCGTTCCAGGCGATCTACCAGAGCGTCCTCACCGAGGACGCCTTCGGAACCTCGACCGAGTTCGTCGGCCTTCTGAACTTCGAGCGTCTCTGGAACGACGAAACCTATTTGGCGTCGTTCTGGACGACCGCCGTGTTCTCTGTGCTCGTGGCGGGCATCGGCCTGGCGGCGGCCCTGCTGCTCGCGGTCATGGCCGACCGCGTGATCAAGGGCGCCGCGTTCTACAAGACGCTCCTGATCTGGCCTTACGCCGTCGCACCCGCCGTCGCCGGCGTGGTATTCCTCTTCATGTTCGCGCCGTCGGTCGGCGTCGTCAGCTACGCGCTCGTCCTGTTCGGCATCGACTGGAACCACCTGCTCGACGAGGACCACGCGATGGCCCTGATCGTGCTGACGGCGGTCTGGAACCAGATCTCCTACAACTTCCTGTTCTTCCTCGCCGGCCTGCAGTCGATCCCGAAGAGCCTGATCGAGGCCGCGGCGATCGACGGCGCCCGCCCCTGGCGGCGCTTCTGGACCATCGTCTTCCCCCTGCTGTCGCCGGTGACGTTCTTCCTGCTCGTCATCAACATCGTCTATGCCTTCTTCAGCACCTTCGGCATCGTCGACATGGCGACCCAGGGCGGGCCAGGCAAGTCGACGTCGATCCTCGTTTACCGGCTCTACTACGACGGCTTCAAGGCGCTCGACCTGGGTGGCTCGGCAGCGCAGTCGGTCGTGCTGATGGTGATCGTCATCACCCTGACGGTCATCCAGTTCCGCTACGTCGAGAAGAAGGTTCAGTACTGATGAAGCCCCCGCCCCAGCCATGATAGAGCGCAGCCCCGTCTTCGATTTCGTCTCCCACCTCGTGCTCGCGATCGGGGTGGTGGTGATCGCCTTTCCGGTCTACCTGACGCTGGTGGCGTCGACCCAGACCGCGCAGGAGATCTCGCAGCGCCCCATGTCCCTGCTGCCCGGCACGCACATGGTGGAGACGTACCGGCTGGCGTTGTTCGGCGGCGAGACGAGCTTCGGCGCACGCATCTCGCCGGTCGGCCACATGATGTGGGTGAGCCTCGTCACGGCGCTGATCATCGCCATCGGCAAGATCGCCATCTCGCTGCTCTCCGCGTTCGCCATCGTCTACTTCCGCTTCCCGTTCCGCTCGCTCGTCTTCTGGATGATCTTCGTGACCCTGATGCTTCCGGTCGAGGTGCGCATTCTGCCCACGTACCAGGTCGTCGCCGACCTGGGCATGCTCAACACCTACGCCGGCCTGACCATCCCGCTGATCGCTTCGGCCACCGCGACCTTCCTCTTCCGCCAGTTCTTCCTCACCGTGCCCGACGAACTCGTCGAGGCGGCGCGCATCGACGGCGCCGGCCCGATGCGCTTCTTCAAGGACGTCCTTCTGCCGCTCTCGGCCACCTCGATCGCGGCCCTGTTCGTCATCCAGTTCATCTACGGCTGGAACCAGTACCTATGGCCGCTGCTGATGACCACGGACGACAGCATGTATCCGATCGTGATGGGCATCAAGCGGATGTTCGGCGGCGGCGACGCCGCCAACGAGTGGAACGTGATCATGGCGACCGCCATCCTGGCAATGGTGCCGCCGGCGCTCGTCGTGCTGCTCATGCAGCGCTGGTTCGTCAAGGGCCTGGTCGACGCCGAGAAATGAAACCTTCTAACCGACCCGAGAACTGACCGTGGGCGCCATATCGCTTCGCAAGGTGGTCAAGAGCTACGGCACGGGTGCCACGGCCAACCAGGTGATCCACGGTGTCGACGCCGAGGTCTCGGACGGCGAATTCGTCGTCATCGTGGGCCCTTCCGGCTGTGGCAAGTCGACCCTGCTGCGCATGGTCGCCGGGCTCGAGGAGATTACCGGCGGCGAGATCTCGATCGCCGGCCGGGTCGTCAACCAGCTCGAGCCGGCCGAACGCAACATCGCCATGGTGTTTCAGAACTACGCCCTGTACCCGCACATGACGGTCTTCGAGAACATGGCCTACGGGCTGAAGATCGCCAAGGTGCCCATGGCCGAGATCACGGCGCGGGTCGACAAGGCCGCGAAGATCCTCGAGATCGGCCCGTTCCTCAAGCGCAAGCCGCGCGAGCTCTCGGGAGGCCAGCGCCAGCGCGTCGCCATGGGGCGGGCGATCGTGCGCCAGCCGGCCGTGTACCTCTTCGACGAGCCGCTCTCCAACCTCGACGCCAAGCTGCGCGCGCAGACCCGCCTCGAGATCCAGAAGCTGCACCGTGAGCTGCGCACGACCTCGCTCTTCGTCACCCACGACCAGGTCGAGGCGATGACGCTGGCCGAGCGCATGATCGTCATGAACGCGGGCCGGATGGAGCAGATCGGCACGCCGGACGAGGTCTATCACCGGCCCGCCACCACCTTCGTCGCCGGGTTCATCGGATCGCCGCCGATGAACCTCGTGCGCGGCCATGCCTCCGGTTCCACCTTCACGGCCGGCGGCCAGAAGCTGCCGCTGCGCTCGCCTGCGCCTCGCGACGGCGAGCTCATCCTCGGCTTGCGGCCGGAACACATGGAGCTCGGCGGCGAAGGCGGCGACACGAGCTGGCCCTTGCGCGTGCAGGCACTCGAGATGCTGGGGGCGGAGCGGCTGGTCTACGGCACCCTCGGCGATTCGCTGTTCACCGCACGCATCGACGCGACCATGCCGGTGCCCGGCGTCGACCAGGTCGTCAACATCCGGGCCGCAGCCGGTCACCTGCACTGGTTCGATGCGGCCACGACGGCCCGCGTCGGCGCATGACGGCGGCGTAGGCCCACCTCGAGGCGGCAGTCGATGTCTGCCAGCGCCCCGGCCCCGCTGGTGATGCTTCATCTCGGGCTCGGCGCCTTCCACCGCTCGCACCAGGCTGCCTACCTGCAGCGCCTCATCGATCGCGGCGACACGCGCTGGATCATCAAGGCCGGCAACATCCGCCCGGGCAGCGACGACATGGTCCTGGCGCTGGCGAGGCAGCGGGGAAGCTACACCCTGGAGACGGTGACGCCTACGGGCGAGCGGCGCTACGAGCGCATCCGTGCCATCGCCGAGGTCTTGCCGTGGGAGCGCGAGCTCGCCGCGCTGCGCGCCGCCGGCGCCGACCCGTTTACGCGCATCGTCTCCTTCACCGTCACCGAGGCGGGGTACCACCTGGACGACCAGGGCCGACTCGACCTCGCCGCCCCCGACGTGGTGGCCGACCTCGCCCGCGCACGCGCGGGTGCGCCGGGCACCACTCTCTACGGCGCCCTCGTCGCGATCCTGCGCGACCGCATGCGCTCCGGGGCCGGGGCCGTGACCCTGCTCAGCTGCGACAACCTGCGCCACAACGGCGACCGTTCCCGCGCCGGGCTTCTGCAGTTCCTGGAGGCCATCGGCGACCTGGCGCTCCTGGACTGGGTGAAGAAGAACACGTCGCATCCGAACGCGATGGTCGACCGGATCACGCCGCGGCCCTCGACCCCGGTGGTGGCGCGGGTCAAGGCAGCCACGGGCGAGGACGATGCCGCTGCCGTGATGGCCGAAAGCTTCAGCCAGTGGGTGCTCGAGGACGAATTCATCAACGGCCGGCCGGCGTGGGAGAGCGTCGGCGTGGAGATGGTGGCATCGGTCACCCCGCACGAGGAAGCGAAGATCCGGCTCCTGAACGCGACGCACTGCTGCATGGCCTGGGCCGGAACGCTGGCAGGGTACCGATTCATCCATGAAGACGCTGCCGACGCGCGGATCCAGCGCTTCGCGCACGACTATGCGACCGACGATGCCATCCCCGTGCTCAGTCCCAGCCCGGTCGACCTGGCTGCCTACCGCGACGTGGTGCTTCAGCGATTTGGCAACCCGGCCATCGAAGACACGAACCAGCGCGTCACCTCGGACAGCTTCAGCAAGCTGTTCGGCTTCGTGTCGCCCACCCTCCGCGACCGCCTGGACGGGAACGGAAGCATCGACTCGGTGGCCCTGCTGCCTGCGCTCTTCCTCGCCTTCCTGCAGCGCTGGCATGCCGGCAAGCTGCCCTACGCCTACCAGGAGCAGGCGGCCGACCTGGTTCTCGCACGGGCGATTTGTTGCGCCGAGGATCCGATCGCGGCGCTGGCCGGCCAGACGAGGCTGTGGGGCGCCCTCGCCGGCGACAGGCGGCTTGTCGCGGCCCTGCGCCGGGCCAGCGAGCGGGTTGGCTCGTTCATCGCCGCGGCCACGCCCGATACTTCGGTCAGACCCGCCACGAGCACTCGCCCATGAACTTCGCAGCGCCCTGGCCCTACCCGCTCTGGATTGCGCACCGCGGGGCCGGCAGGCTGGCGCCCGAGAACACCCTCGCGGCGTTCCGCCTCGGCGCGGCCCATGGCTACCGGGCCTTCGAGTGCGACGTCAAGCTGTCGCGCGACGGCGTCCCGTTCCTGCTGCACGACGCGACCCTGCAGCGCACCACCTCCGGCCACGGCCCGGCCGCCGCCGTCGACTGGCGCGAGCTGGCCCGGCTCGACGCCGGCGGCTGGCACGGCCGCACGTATGCGGGCGAGCCACCGCCCTCGTTCGAGGCGATCGCCAGGTACTGCCTGCGCAACGCCTTCGCGCTCGACATCGAGATCAAGCCGTCGCCGGGCAGCGAGCGCATCACCGGCGAGGTGGTCGCGCGCGCCGCCGACGCGCTGTGGGCCGCCGCCACGCCGCTGCCGCTGCTCACCTCCTTCCAGCCGGCGTCGCTCGAAGGCGCGCGCGCGGCAGCACCGCGCCTGCCGCGCGCCCTGCTGCTCGACACCCTGCGCAGCGGCTGGCTCGACGAGGCGCGCGCGCTCGGCTGCGTCGCCGTCGTCACCAACTACTCGGTCATCGACTCGGGCGTTCTCGCCCTCGCCCATGGCGCCGGCTTGCGCGCCCTCGTCTACACCGTCAACGACCCGGCCGCGGCACACCGCCTGCACGCGCTGGGCATCGACGGCATCGTCACCGACGCCGTCGATCGCTTCTCGCCCGCCGACGGCGTGGTCGACTGAGCCTGTCAGGCAGGCGGATTCCGCGCGGCCTTCATCAGGTGGCGCCGACGCGACCCTGCACGTCGGCCTCGACGCCCAGCCACTCGTCGGCGCTCTCGGCTGTCGGCAGCTCGCGGACGTTGCGGATCACCTCGAGCCGCCAGGCCGCCAGGGCCAGCAGCAGGGCACCGCAACCGGCGACCGCGAGCGAGGCGCGCAAGCCCGACTGCTCGCCGAGCCAGCCACCGAGCAGGGCCCCCGGCCCGGCAGGGATCAGGATCAGCCAGCGCATGGTGCTCGTCATCCGGCCGAGCAGGGGCGCCGGCGTCACCGCCTGGCGCAAGGCCAGGAAATTGATGAAGATGAGCACGGCGCCGGTCGAGAACATCATCAGCATCAGCGCGAACGCGGCCACGCCCCAGGCGTTGGCTGGTGCGACCGACAGAAGCAGCCAGCCCGCGCCGCAGACGGCGAAGCCGAGGATCAGGCTCGGCCCGGGCCCGAAGCGGCGGCTGATCCGGTTGCCGTAGACGCTGGCGATGACCGTGCCGAGGCCCATGCCGGTGTAGCTGAGGCCGATGGCCTGCTCGGACAGGCCGAGCGTGCGGGTGGCGAACAGGATCTGCACGACGAGCGCGGCGTGATGGCAGGCCTGCCAGGTGCCGACCGCGAGCGCGAGCGCCACCAGCAGGCGCTGGCGCGCGACGAAGCGCACACCGGCCTTCAGGTCGGCCCAGAACTGCTGCGCCGGCGTGCCTTCCGCGCGCGGTCTGTACGGCATCTCGTGGATGTGGATGCCGCGCAGGATTGCCGCCGAGAGGGTGACCATCACGGCGTCGACGAGGAGAGCCACCGGCGCACCGACGAGCTTGATCAGGAGGCCGGCCACCCCGGGCCCGGCCACCTCGGCGCCGGAGGTCGCCAAGGCGTTCTTGGCATGCGCTTCGACCAGCCGGTCGCGCGCCACCACCTGCGTCAGGACGATCTGCGCGGCGCTGCCGGCCACCGTGTACACCGCACCCAGGACGAAGCCCGTCACGTAGAGCCAGGTGATCGACAGCCATCCTGCCCACCACGCGAGCGGCACGCTGGCCACGACGAGGGCGATCGTCAGCTCGCCGGTCACGTAGACCGGGAGCTTCCTGACGCGATCGAGCCAGACGCCGGAGGGCAGCGAGAACAGCACGAACGGGGCGATCTCCATCGCCGTCAGCAGGCCCATCTGGGTGGGGCTCGCGTGCAGCAGCACCGCCGCCGTCAGCGGCAGTGCCAGCATCGTGACCTGGCCACCGAACGAACTGATGACGATCGAGGTCCACAGTCGCCGGTAGGCGACATCGCGCAACAGGTCACCCGGAGGCAACTTCGGCAGCCACGTCTTCATGGTTGCTCACCTTCTTCCTTCCTTCGCGACGCTCTTCGTGAGAGCTGTCTGGCGGGCCGTAGCCCGGTGCAGCGAAAGGGACGATCGATCGACTGAATCTTCCGCTGATCTCTCAGCAGAACTTCGGATCGAAGGGAGCTGAGAGGACTAGATGGGCGCCGGAGCGCTGCCGGCCGAGCGCTTGCCCATGCTGCCGAGGACGCCACGCGGCCGCGGCCGGGCGACGCCGGCGGCGTCGAGGGCAAGGGCGAGTGGGTGGCAGTTCATGGGTGGATGAGGAGCGCGGGGGCAGCCGGAATCGTAGCAGCGGCGCCCCGCATCAGGCAACCCGCGCGCATGCCGCCGTTGCGCAGCGCCCACGCGTCACGAGCGGTAGTCGGCGTTGATGCGAACGTAGTCGAGGCTCAGGTCGCACGTCCACACGCTGGCTTCGTGGGGGCCGCGATGGAGGTCGACGCGCACCGTGATCTCGCCCTGCTTCATGACGCGCTGGCCGTCCTCCTCGCGGTAGGCCGGGTGGCGCCCGCCGCCCTGGGCGACGTGCACGTCGTCGAGGTGGAGGTCGATCCGGGTCTGGTCAAGATCATCGATGCCGGCGTAGCCGACGGCAGCCAGGATGCGCCCCAGGTTCGGGTCGCTCGCGAAGAACGCCGTCTTGACCAGGGGCGAGTGGCTGATCGCGTAGGCGACCTTGCGGCACTCCTCGACGCTCGCGCCTCCCTGAACGAGCACCGTGATGAACTTGGTCGCCCCTTCGCCGTCCCGGACGATGGCTTGTGCCAGCCGCCGCGAGACCTCGGAAATGGCCTCCTGCAACGCCCGGCCATCGGCGCTCTCCAGATTCGTGACCTGCGCATTGCCCGCCCGATGCGTGGCGATGAGCAGGAACGAATCGTTGGTTGAGGTGTCGCCGTCGATCGTGATGCGGTTGAAGGACTCGTCGGCCGCCTCGCGCACCAGCTGCTGCAACAGCGCCGGCGCGACCGCGGCGTCGGTCGCCACGAAGCCGAGCATGGTCGCCATGTTGGGGCGGATCATCCCGGCGCCCTTGCTGATGCCGGTCACCGTGACCGCGCGGCCCCCGATCTGCAGGGCGAGCGATGCCGCCTTCGGCACGGTATCGGTGGTCATGATCGCCTCGGCCGCGGCACTCCAGCCGTCGGCGCGGCAGTCGGCCAGCGCCGCGGGCAAGCCTGCCTCGATGCGATCGCTCGGCAGCGGCTCCATGATCACGCCGGTGGAAAACGGCAGGACCTGCTCTGGATCGCAGCCCACGAGCCGGGCCAATGCCGCGCACGTCGACCGAGCTCTGGCGAGCCCTTCCTCGCCGGTACCCGCGTTGGCGTTGCCCGTGTTGATGACAATAGCCCGGACCTCCACGCCACGGCGCAGATGCTCGCGGCAGACCTGCACCGGCGCCGCCGAGAAGCGATTGGTGGTGAACACGCCCGCCACCGATGCGCCGGGCTCGAGCCGCACAACCGTGAGATCACGTCGGTTCGCCTTGCGAATCCCGGCCATGGTGACGCCGAGGGTTAGGCC
>NZ_JANODC010000511.1:0-17106 GCF_031412495.1 Rhizobacter sp.
GGCGGGCGCATTCCGCGCGGCGTCCTCCTGGTCGGCCCTCCGGGCACCGGCAAGACCCTGCTCGCAAAGGCCATTGCCGGCGAGGCCAAGGTGCCGTTCTTCTCGATCTCGGGTTCCGACTTCGTCGAGATGTTCGTCGGCGTCGGCGCCGCCCGCGTGCGCGACATGTTCGAGCAGGCGAAGAAGAGCGCGCCCTGCATCATCTTCATCGACGAGATCGACGCCGTCGGCCGCCACCGCGGCGCCGGCCTCGGCGGCGGCAACGACGAGCGCGAGCAGACGCTGAACCAGATGCTGGTCGAGATGGACGGCTTCGAGACCAACGTCGGCGTGATCGTCATGGCCGCCACCAACCGGCCCGACATCCTCGACCCGGCGCTGCTGCGCCCTGGCCGCTTCGACCGCCAGGTCTACGTCACCCTGCCCGACGTGCGCGGCCGCGAGCAGATCCTCAACGTGCACATGCGGAAGGTCCCGGTCGGCCAGGACATCCGGGCCGACATCCTGGCCCGCGGCACCCCGGGCTTCTCGGGCGCGGACCTGGCCAACCTGGTGAACGAGGCGGCGCTCTTCGCGGCGCGGCGCAGCGGCCGGGTCGTCGAGATGGTCGACTTCGAGCGCGCCAAGGACAAGATCATGATGGGCCCCGAGCGGAAGTCCATGGTCATGCCCGAGGAGGAGCGCCGCAATACCGCCTACCACGAGGCCGGCCACACCCTCGTCGCCCGGCTGATGCCGAAGACCGACCCGGTCCACAAGGTCACCGTGATCCCGCGCGGCCGGGCCCTGGGCGTGACGATGCAGCTGCCCGAAGGCGACCGCTACAGCCTCGACAAGGAGCGCATGCTCAGCACCATCGCCGTGCTGTTCGGCGGCCGCATCGCCGAGGAGGTGTTCATGCACCAGATGACCACCGGCGCCAGCAACGACTTCGAGCGCGCCACCTCGATCGCCCGCGACATGGTCATGCGCTACGGCATGACCGACGAGCTCGGCCCCATGGTCTACGCCGAGAACGAGGGCGAGGTCTTCCTCGGCCGCTCGGTCACCAAGACGACGACCATGTCCGAGGAGACGATGCGCAAGGTCGACCTGGTGATCCGTCGCATCATCGACGAGCAGTACGCCATCGCTCGCAAGCTCATCGAGGACAACCAGGACAAGATGCACGCGATGGCGTCGGCCCTGCTCGAGTGGGAGACGATCGACGCCGACCAGATCGACGACATCATGTCGGGCAAGCCGCCGCGCCTGCCGAAGGACTGGACGCCGCCGGCCGTCAAGCCGGGCGGCCCGGTGCCGCCGGTGACCCCGGGCAACGCGCCCGCGGCTGCGTGATCGGTCCGGTTCGCATCGGGACGACGGGGCTTCGGCCCCGTTTTCTTTGCTGCCCATGATCTGGCAGGCGGGGCGCTTCAGGCTCGATCTCGCCGAGCCCCGGGTGATGGGCATCGTCAACGTCACGCCCGACTCGTTTTCCGATGGCAACCCGGCCCTGACCCCGGCGCGGGCCATCGCCACCTGCGAGCGGCTGCTGAAGGAAGGCGCCCACGTGCTCGATCTCGGCGGCGAGTCGAGCCGGCCCGGCGCCGACCCGGTCAGCGCGGACGCCGAGCTGGCCCGGCTGCTGCCGGTCCTGCGCGCGGCGCTCACGCTCGGCTGCCCGGTCTCGGTCGACACCAGCAAGCCCGAGGTCATGCGCGTCGTCCTCGACCTCGGCGCCGACATCGTCAACGACATCGGCGCCTTGCGCACGCCCGGCGCGCTGGAGGCGGTGGCGGCGCACCCCGCCTGCGGCGTCTGCCTGATGCACATGCGCGGCACGCCGCGCTCGATGCAGGCCGACACGGCGTACGACGACGTCGTCGCCGAGGTGGTCGCGTTCCTCCGCGAGCAGGTCGAGCGGGTCACTGCGGCGGGCGTCGACGCGAACCGGCTGGTGGTCGACTGCGGCATCGGCTTCGCCAAGGGCGCGGCGCAGAACCTCGAGCTGCTCGCGCGCCACGCCGAGCTGCTGGCGGTCGGCCGGCCCGTCCTCGCCGGCTGGTCGCGCAAGTCGACGCTGGCCTGCCTCGTCGGCCTCGGCGACATTGCGCGCGACCAGCGCAGCCCGGCGCAGGTGGCGGCTCTCGATGCGGCGAGCGCCGCCGCGGCCCTGCTGGCGGTGCAGCGCGGCGCCCGGATCGTGCGCGTCCACAACGTCGGCGCCACCGTGGCGGCGCTGGCGGTGGCCCATGCCGCGGCGGCACCGCGCATCGGTAGCATGGCGTCATGAAACGGAACTACTTCGGCACCGACGGCATCCGCGGCACGGTCGGCTCCGCACCGATCACGCCCGACTTCATGCTGCGCCTCGGCCACGCCGTCGGCCAGGTCCTGAAGGCCGGAGAGCGCAGCCCGACCGTCCTCATCGGCAAGGACACCCGCATCTCGGGCTACATGATCGAGTCGGCGCTCGAGGCCGGTTTCGCGTCGGCCGGCGTCGACGTCGTCCTCACCGGGCCGCTGCCGACCCCTGGCGTCGCCTATCTGACGCGGGCCCTGCGCCTGGACCTCGGCGTCGTGATCAGCGCGTCGCACAACCCGTTCGACGACAACGGCGTCAAGTTCTTCTCGGCCCGCGGCGAGAAGCTGCCGGACGCCTGGGAGGCCAACGTCGAGGCGGCGCTGGCCGAGGAGCAGCGCTGGGTCCGCTCGGCCGAGCTGGGCAAGGCCCGCCGCCTCGACGACGCGACCGGTCGCTACACCGAGTTCTGCAAGAGCACGTTCGCCAGCGAGCTGTCGCTGAAGGGGCTCAAGATCGTCGTCGATGCGGCCCATGGTGCGGCCTACCACGTGGCCCCCGACGTCTTCCACGAGCTGGGTGCGGAGGTGGTGGCGATCGGCTGCGCACCCGACGGCCTGAACATCAACGACAGGGTCGGCGCCACCGCGCCGCAGGCGCTGGTCGAGGCCGTGCGCGCGCATCGGGCCGACTGCGGCATCGCCCTCGACGGCGACGCCGACCGCCTGCAGATGGTCGATGCCGCCGGCCGGCTCTACACCGGCGACGAGCTCCTTTTCCTCATCGCCGAGGACCGGCGCAGCCAGGGCCGCGCCGAGCCCGGCGTCGTCGGCACCCTGATGACCAACATGGCTGTGGAGATCGCCTTGCGCGACCGCGGCATGGAGTTCGTCCGCGCCGCGGTCGGCGACCGCTATGTGCTCGAAGAGCTGGTCCGTCGCGGCTGGCAGCTCGGCGGCGAAGGCTCGGGCCATCTGCTGGCGCTCGACAAGCACACCACGGGCGACGGCATCGTCAGCGCGCTGCTCGTGCTGCAGGCCATGCTCCGGTCCCGTCAGTCGTTGCCGGCGCTGCTGGAGGGCATCGAGCTCTATGCGCAGACGATGGTCAACGTGAAGCTCACGCCGGGGACCGACTGGCGCGCCAGCACGGCCCTGGACCGGGTGCGCGCCGAGGTCGACCGCGAGCTGGGTCCGCACGGCCGGGTGCTGATCCGGCCGTCGGGAACCGAGCCCGTGGTCCGGGTGATGGTCGAGGCCCGGGATGCCGGCCAGGCGCGGGCGTGCGCGGAGCGGCTCGCGGCGGCGTTCGGCTGAGTCGCGGAGTCCTCGCGCCACCCACGCTGTCATCGCGGAGTCATCGGCAGCAGCTACAAGCGGACGATGCGCGACGCCGCTCGTCGGGCCACCCTGTCCCTTGCCGTCGCCGCCCTGCTGTCGCTGCCCGCCGGAGCCCGGGGCCAGGACGCGGCCCGCGGTGCCTCGCTCTACCGGGAGTTGCCTGGCGAGCCGGCGCTCGGCTCGTGCGTTTCGTGCCACGGCGAACCCGCGAACAATCGAAACAGCGTCCTGCGCGGCGCGGCCGGCGGCCCCCTGATCTCGAGGACGATCGCCGCCGTGTCGCGCATGGGGTACCTGCGCCAGTATCTCGGCGACCTGGAACTCGCGGACATCTCCGCCTACCCGGCCAGCATCGTCCCGGCCGGCCCGGTGGAGTCGTTGCCCGCAACCTGGCCGACCGCCGATCACTTCGGCGCCCAACTCGTCGGCACGCAGTTGCGGCCGCGGGAGTTGCTCGTTCGCAACCTGCAGCCGCGCAACGACCTCGTCATCGGCGCCGTGCTGTCGTCCGATCCGATCACGTTCCCGGTGCAGCACGATTGCCCGCTGAGCCTGCCGCCGCTGGGTCAGTGTCGCGTCACGGCCTCTTTCCGACCGCAGGTCCAGGGCGCGGCGAGCGCGACCCTGCGCCGATGCGCGAAGTCTCGATGCAGGAGCGTCCTGCGCAGTCAGCGTCTCCTTCGCGCCGACGCGTGCCGATCGCGCCGAGGGCCGGATCGAGATCGAGTCCGACGCGAGCAATGCCGCGCTGGTCCGGATCGCCGCGACGGGCGTGGCCGCGCCCACCGCGCCGCCGCCGATGGCCGGCGGCGATGGCGGCAGCGACGCCGGCACAAGCCGGGGTGGCGGTGCGATGTCGCCCGGCTGGTTGCTCCTGCTGCTCGCCGGCGTCGCGGCCCTTGGAGCGAGACATCGGCGCTGATCGCCGAGGTATGTCGCCTGTACCCGGTGACGCCCGAACGGAAAGGGCCGCCAGCGTCCCCGCCGGCGGCCTCGAGGTGCGAAGGCTCAGGAGCCGACGCGGCCGTTGTCGTTCTTGGTGACCATTACCGTCCCCGAGCGCGGCCGTGCGTTGGCGCCGCCTGGTCCGTAGCCGGCATTGCCGGGCCAATGGCTGGTGAATCGGCTCGGGTCGCCGATGGCCGAGAACGCTGTTTCCTCCCCCGGATGCTGGATGTTCAGGAAGAGCACGCGGCCGTCCGGAGACTCGCACAGGCCGGTGATTTCCTGATCGATCGGGCCGACGAAGAAGCGCTTGAGCGTGGCCGCCGTCGGCTTCTTGCCCATCCGCGTCGTCACCGTGCCGTTGGCGCCGTAGTCCAGCGTCACCGGTCCGCCGTCCCCCACGATGCCCGGCACTGCGGCGAGCATCATGCAGTTCGTGACGTCCGTGTAGGCGCCGTCGTCGGTCTGCACCCAGCACAGGCCGGTGCTGGGCGTGAAGACCAGGCCGTCCGGGCTGGACAGGTCCTGGTCGTCGCTCAACCCCGACAGATTGATGATGCCGGCCGGCGCGCCCGATTCGGCGCCGAACAGGTAGATGTCCCAGGTGAAGGCCAAGGCCGTCGCGGCGTTGCTGCCGGTCTCCTTCATGCGCACGATGTGTCCGTTCGGGTTCCCGGACTGGGTGGTCGCGGCACCGCGGATGTCGGTGTAGACGCGTGGGTTGGCCGGATCGGGGTTGAGCTGCGATCCGGTGACGGCACCGAGGCGCCGGTTGTTGTTGTTGGTGAGGGTGAAATAGACCTCACCCGTCGTCGGGTGCACGCCGCACCACTCCGGCCGGTCCATCTTGGTCGCGCCGACCGCGTCGCCGGCCAGGCGCGAGTGCATCGCGACGTCGCCGGCGTCGGCGAACGCATAGCCTGGATAGTTCGCCACGCTCGGGTTGGACAGGCTCAACTCGAGCCAGGCGCCGGAGCCGTCGGCGTTGAACTTCGCGACGTAGAGCTTGCCCGCGTCGAGGTACTTGTCGCCGGTCGCCACGCGATTGGCCGGCGTGGCGTCGGCGGCGACCCAGTTCTGCGTCGAGACGAACTTGTAGATGTAGTCGTTGCGCTGGTCGTCGCCCATGTAGACGGCGAGCGGCTGGCCGACGACCGGGTTCGAGAAGGCGGCGCTCTCGTGCGCCATCCGTCCGAGCGCCGTGCGCTTCTTGACGACCGATGCCGCGTCGTAGGGGTCGATCTCGGTCATGTAGCCCTGGCCGTTGATCTCGTGCCGGTAGTCGTCGCTGCCGTCGGCCGACACGCCGGTGACGCTGGTGTTCCAGCGCGCGTACTTGTCGGCGGCGCCCGAGGTTTCCCAGCCGTAGCGGCTCGCCGCCGCGGCGGTGGCCGTCACGCTGCGGCCATACCGGGCCAGCGCCGTGTTGGCCTTGGCGGTGCGCAGGGCCTGGTCGCCGGCGGCGCGGAAGTAGTAGCCGGTCCAGTTCTCCTCGCCGGTCAGCAGGGTGCCCCACGGGGTCTTGCCGGTGCCGCAGTTGTTCACCGTGCCGCGGGTTCGCGTGCCGGTCGTGGAGAACTTCGTCACCATCAACGGGTGACCGCGTACCGGGCCGGCGAGCTCGATCTCGGTTGCGGCGGTGATGCGCCGATTGAAGGCCGAGCCCTGCACATAGGCGAATCGTCCCGCGGTCTTGGCGATTTCGGTGACGGAAACGCCGTGCGCGTCCACCTCGATATCGGTTTCGGTCGCGGGGCGCGGGTTCGGGCTGGGCCCGTTCGGATGCAGGAACAGCTGGTTGATGTACTCGTGGTTGGTGCCGAGAAGGGCCCGGTCGCTGCTCATGCGGTCGGGCGTTCCCGTCGGCGACAGGCCGAAGTACTCCATGCCGTCGTGGTTGTCGCCGGCGCGGCGGTCGTAGCCGGTGTCCGTGCCGTCGCCCCGGTAGGCCGCGACGCCGGTGGCGAGGGGGTCGCCGACAGCGATCAGGACGGAAGCCGTGTACCCCACCGGGACGACGACCTTGTCCTCGAGAGACTTGGCGACGGCACCGAAGCCGAGCATCGTTTCCGTCGCGGCCGGACCGGCAGGGCTGGAATCGTCATCGCTGCCGCCGCAGGCGGCGAGGCCGACCCCGCCGAGGACCGCCGTGGCCGCCGAGCCGAAGCCGCCACGCAGGATGCTGCGGCGGCTGAGCCGGGCCGAGAGCACCGACTCGAACGTGGGGTTGGACGAGGTGTTGGTGTCCTCGTCGTCGAAGTCGCGCACGGAAAGATCGGCGGGTTTGTTCATTGGCAGCGCTCCTGGGGTTGACCCGTGAAAAGCCCGGGAGTCTGTCCGTCGGGGATGACGCGCGTGTGACCGACTCCACGCTGCAGGGGCTTCCGGTCCGTCACACACCTGTCACGCGCGGTTCATACAGTCCGCCCCATACCCCGTTCGCTTCAGGAGACACTCGTGCGCTACCCGCTCATCCCCCAGATCCTCTGCACTGCCGCCTTCGCGGCGCTGGCCGTTCAGGCGAGCGCCCAGGACATCACCGGCGCAGGCGCCTCGTTCCCGGCACCGGTCTACTCCAAGTGGGCCGATGCCTACAACAAGGCCACCGGTGCCCGGCTGAACTACCAGTCTATCGGCTCGGGCGGCGGCATCAAGCAGATCAAGGCCAAGACGGTCGACTTCGGCGCCTCCGACGCGCCGCTCAGCGACGAGGAACTGGCCAAGGAAGGGATGATCCAGTTCCCGACCGTCATCGGCGGCGTCGTCCCCGTCGTCAACATCGCGGGTGTCGCCGCCGGCCAGGTCAAGCTCACGGGTCAGGTGCTAGGCGACATCTTCCTCGGCAAGATCACGAAGTGGAACGACGCTGCGATCACCGGGCTCAACCCCGGTGTCGCCTTGCCCGACGCGGCGATCGCGCCGGTCCGGCGTGCCGACGGCTCGGGCACGACCTTCCTGTTCACCAACTACCTGTCCAAGGTCAATCCCGACTGGAAGGCCAAGGTCGGCGAGGGGACGGCGGTGAACTGGCCAACCGGGGCAGGCGGCAAGGGCAACGAGGGGGTGTCGGCTTTCGTGCAGCGCCTGCCCAACTCGATCGGCTACGTCGAGTACGCCTATGCGAAGCAGAACAAGATGTCGCACGTGATGCTGCGCAACAGGGACGGGGTCTTCGTCGGGCCCGACGATTCCAACTTCCGTGCCGCGGCTGCAGGCGCCGAGTGGAGCAAGACCTTCCACCAGGTGCTGACCGATCAGCCGGGCAAGGAATCCTGGCCGATCACCGGAGCGACCTTCATCCTGATGCACAAGAGTGCCGACAAGCCGCAGAACACCGCGAACGCGCTCAAGTTCTTCGACTGGGCCTACGCCAGCGGAGACAAGATGGCTGCGGACCTCGACTACGTGCCGATGCCGGACAACGTCGAAGCGATGGTCCGCAAGCAGTGGGCCGACAACATCAAGGACGCATCCGGGAAGGCAATCGCCTACAAGTGATGCCGCTTCCCGCTGGGCGGGATTCGATCAGCGGAGCCCTGCCGGTGCGGCGGGCTCCGCTGTCGCGTTGAGGAGTAGAAGTGGCCGCTACACTGCCCGTCAGCCCCTTTCCCGGCAGCGAACGAATGGAACGCACCCAGCCCAGGGATCGGCCGCCCGCCCCACGCCGGTCTTCCCCCTGGGCAGACAAATTCTTCTCGCTGCTTGCACACGCAGCGGCGGTGCTGACGCTGCTTCTCCTGGCCGGAATCATCGTCTCACTGGTAATCGGTGCCGCGCCGTCCATCCGCGAGTACGGCCTCTCCTTCCTCTGGCGCAGCGAGTGGGATCCGGTCCAGAACCGCTACGGCGGACTGGTCATGATCTACGGCACGGTAATGACCTCGTTCATCGCCCTGCTCATCGCCGTGCCGGTGAGCTTCGGCATCGCCCTGTTCCTCACGGAGCTATCGCCGGCCTGGCTCAAGCGCCCGCTGGGCACCGCAATCGAGCTCCTCGCGGCAGTGCCGTCCATCGTGTACGGCATGTGGGGACTGCTCGTCTTCAGCCCCATCCTGTCGACCTACGTGCAGCAACCCCTGCAGAGCGCTTTCGGGTCCGTTCCCGTGCTCGGGGCCCTGTTCAGCGGCCCGCCGGTCGGCATCGGCATCCTCTCGGCCGGCATCATCCTGGCCATCATGGTCATCCCCTTCATCGCCTCGGTGATGCGCGACGTGTTCGAGGTCACGCCGCCGATGCTGAAGGAGTCAGCCTACGCGCTGGGCTCGACCACCTGGGAGGTGGTCTACCAGGTGGTGCTGCCCTACACCAAGACCGGGGTCGTGGGCGGCATCATGCTGGGCCTCGGCCGCGCCCTGGGCGAGACGATGGCGGTCACCTTCGTGATCGGAAACTTCAACCAGCTGGACTCGCTGTCGCTGTTTCAGGCTGCCAACAGCATCACGTCGGCGCTCGCGAACGAGTTCGCCGAAGCAGGCGAGGGCCTGCATCAGGCGTCCCTCATCTATCTCGGCCTGGTCCTCTTCTTCATCACCTTCGTCGTCCTCTCCTGCTCCAAGCTGCTCCTGATGCGCTTGCAGAGGGGCGAAGGGTCCCGCACATGAGCAGCGTGAACGACCCTGCCGTCGCCGCCCACCTGGCGCGCCGCCTGTCGAAGCATGCCGGCCGCAAGCGGACCAACTCGATTGCCCTGGCCCTGGCGCTCGCCGCGATGTCGTTCGGCCTTTTCTGGCTGATCTGGATCCTGATCGAGACAGTGCGCCTGGGGCTCGGCGGCATGGCCCTGTCGCTGTTCACGGAGATGACGCCGCCGCCCCAGGCCGAGGGCGGGCTCGCCAACGCCATCGTCGGCTCGTTGCTGATGGTCTCGCTCGCCACCGCGATCGGCACGCCCGTCGGCGTCCTGGCCGGCGTCTACCTGGCCGAGTACGGGCAGAAGACCTGGCTCGGCGCCGTCACCCGCTTCATCAACGACATCCTGCTGTCGGCGCCGTCGATCGTGATCGGCCTCTTCATCTACGCCGTGGTGGTCGCGCGGTTTAAGACGTTCTCGGGCTGGGCCGGTGTCCTGGCGCTGACGCTGATCGTCATCCCCGTCGTCGTCAGGACCACGGAAAACATGCTGGCGCTCATTCCGAACGCCTTGCGCGAGGCGGCCTATGCGCTCGGCACGCCGAAGTGGCGGGTGATCATGACTGTGACCCTCAAGGCCGCCCGAGCGGGCGTGCTGACCGGAGTCCTGCTCGCGCTGGCACGGATCGCCGGCGAAACCGCACCGCTGCTTTTCACCGCCCTGTCGAACCAGTTCTTCACCAGCGACCTGGGCCAGCCGATGGCCAGCCTGCCGGTCACGATCTTCAAGTTCGCGTTGAGCCCGTACGAGAACTGGCAGAAGCTGGCCTGGGCCGGCGTCTTCCTGATCACTCTCGGGGTACTCGCCCTCAACATCCTCGCGCGGGTCTTCCTGCGCAACAAGTACTGATCCGGAGCGGCACCCGATGGACATGAAGGTCGCACTTCCCGTGACCGAGAAGCCCAAGCTCTCGGTGCGGAACCTCAACTTCTACTACGGCGCCTTCCAAGCGCTGAAGAACATCAACCTCGACATTCCCGAGAAAAAGGTGACGGCGTTCATCGGCCCCTCGGGTTGCGGCAAGTCGACCCTGCTGCGGACCTTCAACCGGATGTTCGAGCTCTATCCCGAACAGCGGGCCGAAGGCCAGATCGAGCTCGACGGCAACGACATCCTCGGCTCGAAGGACGATGTCTCGTTGATCCGTGCCAAGATCGGCATGGTGTTCCAGAAGCCGACGCCGTTCCCGATGTCGATCTACGACAACGTCGCCTTCGGCGTCAAGCTGTTCGAGACCTTGCCTCGAGTCGAGATGGACGAGCGGGTCGAGTGGGCCCTGCGCAAGGCAGCGCTTTGGAACGAGGCGAAGGACAAGCTGAGCCAGAGCGGCGCCGGGCTGTCGGGTGGCCAGCAGCAGCGCCTCTGCATCGCGCGCGGCATCGCCATCAGGCCGGAGGTGCTGCTGCTCGACGAGCCCTGCTCGGCGCTGGACCCCATCTCCACCGGCAAGATCGAGGAGCTGATCCACGAGCTCAAGAGCGACTACACGGTGGTCATCGTTACCCACAACATGCAGCAGGCGGCACGCAGTTCCGACTACACGGCCTACATGTACCTCGGCGACTTGATCGAATTCGGCGCCACCTCCGACGTCTTCATGCGGCCGAAGAAGAAGGACACCGAGGACTACATCACCGGGAGGTTCGGATGAGCGATCGTCACCTGTCGACCCAGTTCGATGCCGAATTGAGCGGCATCTCCACGCGCGTGCTCGAGATGGGCGGGATGGTCGAGTCCCAGGTCGAGCGGGCGGTCTATGCGCTCACCCACTTCAGCAGCGAGATCGCCTCGGCCGTGCTCGCCACGGAGGAGCGGGTGAACTCGACCGAAGTCGAGATCGACAAGGATCTCTCGCTGATCATCGCCCGCCGGCAGCCGACCGCCCGGGACCTGCGTCTGCTCATCGCGATCTCGAAGACCATCGCCAACCTCGAGCGCGTCGGCGACGAGGCCGCGCGCATCGCCCGCACGGTCCAGCGCCTCGTCAACACGGGGGTTTCGACGCGCTTGCGGTTGCCGGTCAACGACCTCGCCTACGAAGCGGAGCTTGCCGTGGCCCAGCTGCGCAAGGCGCTCGACGCGTTCGCCCGCCTCGACGTCGACCGCGCGGTCGAGGTCCTGAAGGCCGATGACCTGATCGACCAGGAATTCGAGGGCCTGCTCCGCAAGCTCATCACCTTCATGATGGAGGACGCCCGGACGATTTCCTCGAGCATCGACCTGATCTTCGTCGCCAAGGCCATCGAGCGCGTCGGAGACCATGCGAAGAACCTGGCCGAGCAGATCATCTACATCGTCAAGGGAACCGACGTCCGACACAATTCCGTCGGCACCGTCGAGGACCTGGTGCGCTGAGGAAGCTACATGACGAGAATCCTCGTGGTCGAAGACGAGCCGGCCATCGCCGAGCTGATCGCCATCAACCTGCGCCACGTCGGCTATGACGTGACGATCGCGGGCGATGCGGCGCAGGCCCAGGCGGCCATCGACGGTGCGCTGCCTAGCCTCGTCGTGCTCGACTGGATGCTGCCCGGGCAGAGCGGGCACGCCCTGGCCCGTCAGTGGCGCATCCAGGCTCGCACGCGCGAGCTGCCGATCATCATGCTGACCGCCCGGGCCGAGGAAGCCGACAAGATCTCCGGTCTCGACGCGGGCGCCGACGACTACCTGACCAAGCCCTTCTCGTCCAGCGAACTGCTGGCGCGCATCCGCGCCGTCCTGCGCCGGCGCGCTCCCGAGGCGCTCGACCTCGAGGTGGAGGTCGGCCGGCTCACCATCAACCCGGCAACACGTCGGGTGACGAGCCAGGGCCGGGAGATCAAGATCGGGGCCACGGAGTTCAAGCTCCTGCATTTCTTCATGAGCCACCCGGAACGCGTGCACAGCCGGACGCAGCTGCTCGACCGCGTCTGGGGCGATCACGTCTTCATCGAAGAGCGTACCGTCGACGTGCACATCAAGCGCCTGCGCGAGGCGCTGAGCGGGCTCGAGTGCCAGCACATGATCGAGACGGTCCGCGGGGCCGGCTATCGCCTGGCAGCCCCGATCGGCGTGATCACGGGGTGATGGGCGTACGGGCCGACCGGGGATGAGGTGGCTCCTGCCGCGCCTGCTTTCCGGGCTGGCCGGCACGGGAGGGGGAATCCTGATCGGCTACCTCCTCGGCGCCGACCGCGGCGCGTTCATCGGCGGTTTGCTCGCCGGCTTGCTGAGCTTCGCTGCCGTCGTCGTCAGGGACTCGGCCCGTGGCTGGCGCCTGCTGACCTGGTTGCGCGGCTCCCAGGGCGAGGCGGCGCCCCGCGACGCGGGCTGCTGGGGCGAGGTGGCCTACCGCATCGAGAAAAACCTGCGGAGCTTCGAACGCGAAGCCCAGTGGGAGCGGGATCGACTGGGCCAGTTCGTGCTGGCGATGGAGGCCTCGCCGAACGGCGTTCTGCTGCTCGACGATGCCGACCAGATCGAATGGTGCAACGCCCGCGCTGCCGATCACTTCCGGCTGGATCCGGTGCGCGACCGGCGTCAGCCCGTGACCAACCTGGTCCGCTCGCCGGCCTTCGTCTCCTATCTCCAGTCGGCCGAGTTCGATAACCCCATCACCTTCCACGAGCCGGGGGCACGGGGCTCCCTGCAGGTGACGATCCGCCGCTACGGCACGAACTCCAAGCTCGTGCTGTCACAGGACATGACGGAGCGCGAGCGCGCCGACGCGATGCGCCGCGACTTCGTCGCCAACGTGTCGCACGAGATCCGCACGCCCTTGACCGTCCTCTCCGGCTTCCTCGAGACGATGCGCAACCTGCCGCTCTCGGAAACGGAGCAGAAGAGGGTGATCACCCTCATGACGCAGCAGGCAGAGCGAATGGGCAACCTCGTCGGCGACCTGCTGACGCTGGCCCGGCTCGAAGGCAGCCCGCGACCGGCCGCAGACGGGTGGGTGTCGCTGTCGGGCATCCTGGCTCAGGTCGAGGCCGAAGCGCGGGCGCTGTCGGCAGGCCGGCACGTGCTGGCGTTTGCGGCAGTGGGCGACGCACTGATCGCCGGCAGCGAGTCCGAGCTTCGCAGCGCGGTCGGCAATCTCGTCAACAACGCGGTTCGCTACACGCCCGACGGCGGCAGCATCGACGTGCGCTGGAACATCACCACAAACGGCAGCGGCGAGCTGACCGTCACCGACTCCGGTCGCGGCATCGCGCGCGAGCACCTCTCTCGGCTCACGGAGCGCTTCTACCGCGTCGACGGAAGCCGGTCCCGCGAGTCGGGCGGCACCGGGCTGGGTCTGGCCATCGTCAAGCACGTGATCCAACGGCACGGCGGCGAGCTGGACATCGAAAGCGAGCCGGGGCAGGGGTCCACCTTCCGCCTGGTCCTGCCCGCGGCGCGGGTCGGGGAGGCTGCCGGACCGGCGGCGCGGGCGACCGCCGAGCTGACCCGGACCTCGTCCTCCTGAGCCCCGTCAACGCGCGCGAGCGCGCCGGTAGATGTCGGTGACGTCGTCGTCCTTGCGGATGCGGCGCTCGCGGCCGAGGTATTCCCACTCCGGCCCGGGCTTCACCTGGGTCCGTGCCATCAGCAGGTAGTCGCAGGAGGTGCGCGACAGGGGCGTCACCGCATCGACGCGGTAGCCGCCGAGATACTCGAGCGCGACCACCTGGGCGCGCGGCATGTCCGGCGCGGCGACGCAGCCGGTCGGGGGCACCAGGCGCGCGATGCGCTGGATCATCGACCGGTAGCTGCGCGCGTTGTCCACCGGCGGCAGGAGCACCGTCATGGCGAGCAGCCAGCACAAGGTGACGCCGCTTGCCGGCAGGACGAGGCTTTTCCAGAGCGGGTGCCGGTTGCGGCCGGTCCGCCAGCGGGCGAGCCACAGCCAGGCCACGGTGCCCGCCAGCGCGAACACCAGCGCGGGTAACGAGAAGGTGTTCGCGTAACCGGGCGACAGCTTCGCGACGTTGGCGGCCAGCTTCGCCGGGGTTCCGGTCTGCATCGCCAGGTAGAAGAGCCAGCCTGCCGTCGCTGCGATGGTGAAGAAGAAGATCGAGAACCAGTCGATCGCCGCCGCGGCGCTCCGCTCCAGCGTCGGAAGGGCAAAGGCAGCGAGGACGGCAAGTGCCGGCAGGGCCAGCATCAAGGCCCGGTCGTCGCCGGCCATGCCCAACCATACGGCGACGAGCACGCCGGTGCAGCCGAGCGGCACGGCGATGTGCCGGCTGAGCAGGTGGCGGCGCCAGCGCCAGAGCGTCCAGGCGGCAAGGAACCAGGCCGGCCAGGCGAACCAGGCGAACTCGCGCACGAGGCCGATCGCCTGCGCTGCCGACGCGACATCGCCGAGCCGGTTGGCCCACGCGCCGAGTGCCGTCGCCGCCACTGCGCCCGACGCGGCGCCGGTGCCGATGAGCGCGGCCAGGTGCCAACCGCCCGCGCCCGGCGAGCGCAGCGCCACCGCGACGCCGATGGCGGCCAGCAGCATGGCGATGCTGGGTGCGCCGCTCGCCGCGAGCGACACCAGCGACAGCGCGGCGAAGATGCCCCCGGCGACCGGCCGCTGCACGCTGCTCGACATGCCGTACAGGAAGAGCGTCACCGCGGCGAGCTGCGCCAGCTCGGGCGTCGTCTCGTGGCCCAGCTGGAGCAGGCCGAGGCAGGCGATCAGGGCGAGCAAGGCGCCGTCGGCGATGGCCCGGGCGTAATCGACCGGGGCGGCCTCGCCGCCGAAGGCGAAGGGCAGCGGCTGCGCCGACTCGGCGCGGGCCAGGTGATAGGCGGCGTACCAGGTGAGGGCCAGGGCCGTGGCCAGGAGCAGGGCGAAGGGAACCCGCGCGGCGAAGGCCGGGTCGAGCCAGCCCTGGCCCAGCTTCACGAAGAGGGCGCCGATCCAGTACGGCAGCAGGGCACCGTCGGCGGGAACGCCGCCCACCGTCGGCGCGAGCCAGGGGGTGCGGCCGTCGGCGATGTTGACGATGTAGCCGAAGGCCGTGATGTCTGCGCTCTTCCACGGGTCGCGGCCGAAGAGCCCCGGCAGGACATAGGCGGCGCAGAGAAGGAAGAGGGGAACGCGCGGCAGCGGCGTCGCTTCGCGTTCGCTGACCAGGGCCGGGTTCGGGCGGTGCACGGGGGGTGGGTGGCAGGGGCCGCGAATGATGCAACAAAGAAAAAGGCAGCCGGAGCTGCCTTTTTACTCAGAACGCAGGCGCCCGCCTACTTCTTCGGCGTCAGGTGCGCGAACTTGTTGCGGAACTTCTCGACCCGGCCGCCCAGCGAATCGACGCTCTTCTGCGTGCCCGTGTAGAACGGGTGCGACTCGCTGGTCGACTCGAGCTTGTACATCGGCAGCTCGCGGCCGTCGTCCATCTTGATCGTCTCGCGCGTCTGCGCGCAGGAACGCGTGACGAACTTGAACCCGTTGGAGAGATCGACGAAGCAGACTTCGCGATACGCCGGGTGAATGCCATCTTTCATGGGAAGCCTCTGAAGTGTCCGGTAGCCACGTCGCGCCGGAGCCCGGCAACGCACTTTCCGCAAAGCCGAAAATTATACCGCTCACCCACCTCGACGCATCATGTCGAAGAAGTCGAGGTTGTTCTTGGTCGCCTTCATCTTCTCGAGGATGAACTCCATCGCCTCGATCTCGTCCATCGAGTAAAGGAGCTTGCGCAGGATCCAGCTCTTCTGCAGGATCTCCGGCTTCAGGAGCAGCTCCTCGCGGCGCGTGCCCGACTTGTTGAGCAGGATCGAGGGGTAAACCCGCTTCTCGGACATCCGTCGATCGAGGTGGATCTCGCAGTTGCCGGTGCCCTTGAATTCCTCGTATATCACCTCGTCCATGCGGCTGCCGGTCTCGACCAGCGCCGTGCCGATGATGGTGAGCGAGCCGCCTTCCTCGATGTTGCGCGCCGCGCCGAAGAAGCGCTTCGGACGCTGCAGCGCGTTGGCATCGACGCCGCCCGTCAGCACCTTGCCCGAGGACGGCAGCACGTTGTTGTACGCCCGTGCGAGACGGGTGATCGAGTCGAGCAGGATGACGACATCCTTCTTCATCTCGACCAGGCGCTTGGCCCGCTCGATGACCATCTCGGCGACCTGGACGTGGCGCGCCGCCGGCTCGTCGAAGGTGGAGCTGATGACCTCGCCGCGCACGGTGCGCTGCATCTCGGTCACTTCCTCGGGCCGCTCGTCGACGAGCAGGACGATCAGGTAGACCTCGGGATAGTTGGCGATCAGCGCGTGCGCCAGGTTCTGCATCATCACCGTCTTGCCGCTCTTCGGTGCGGACACGAGCAAGGCGCGCTGGCCTTTGCCGATCGGCGCGATGAGATCGATGATCCGGCTCGTGATGTTCTCGTCCGACTTGACGTCGCGTTCGAGCTTGAACTGCTCCTTCGGGAACAGCGGCGTCAAGTTCTCGAACATGATCTTGTGCTTGCTCTCCTCGGGGGTGAGCTCGTTCACGCGATCGACCTTGACCAGCGCGAAATAACGCTCGCCGTCCTTCGGAACCCGCACTTCGCCTTCGACCATATCGCCGGTGTGCAAATTGAAGCGGCGGATCTGGCTCGGGCTCAGGTAGATGTCGTCGGTCGACGCCATGTAGCTGGCCTCGATCGAGCGCAGGAAGCCGAAGCCGTCTGGCAGCACTTCCAGCACGCCGTCGCCGAACACCTGTTCGCCGGCCTTGGCGCGCTTTTTCATGATCGCGAACATCAGCTCCTGCTTGCGCATGCGGGCGACGTTCTCGATCTCCAGCCCCTCGCCCATCGTGAGGAGCTCCGAGACGTGGATCAACTTGAGTTCTGACAGATGCATGGGTGGACACCCTGGGAGTGGTTGGCGACTGCGCGGATGCCGCGTCACCGGGCGTTCGTGTCAGGCGATCAAGCAGCCGCGTGGGGTGCTGGGATGCGCTCGAGTCG
>NZ_JANODC010000512.1:0-1530 GCF_031412495.1 Rhizobacter sp.
CGACGCCTGGCTGCGCGAGGCGCTGCGCCACGCGCCGGACGCCGCCGCCGCGCCGCCGCCGGCCCTGCGCGAAGCCATCCTGGCTAAGGCGCGCGCGGCGACCCGCGCACCGTCGCCGCGCCGGGCCTCCGCGGCGTCGTCCGGGTCCGCGTTCTGGGCCTGGCTGGCACGGCCACCCGTCGCGAGCGGCTTCGCCGGCCTCATGGCAGCGACCCTGGTCGGCCTGATGTGGTGGGACCAGCCAATGGACCTGGCCCAGCCTCCACCGGCACCGCCGACAGCGCCGGTGACGGCACAGGCCGAGCCGGCGCCCGCGGCTGCACCGGCACCGGCAGTGCCGACGCCCTCGCCGTCTGCCCAGGTCGCTCCAAGGGCGGCCGAGGCAGCGCGGGCGAAGGAGGAACGGCTCGCGCGGCCGGTCCCGCGCGCCGAAGCCGGGACCACCGCGAACGATGCACGCTCGGCAGCGAAATCGAGGCGCGCGGACGCAGAGCCGAAGCCGTTCGCGAACGACGCGCCTGCACCGGTCCCGCCCGCCCCGACCGCTGCTCCCGCGACCGAGGCTCCCGCGGCGCCTGCGCCGACCACCATCGCACCCGTGCGGCAACAGGCAGCGCCGTTGCGCGAGCGACAGGGGCTCGCCACCGGCGCGACGCGCAGCAAGGCGGTGCCCGAGGCCTTCGCGACGACGCCGCCGCCCGTTGGCCAGGAAGCCGGCCGCAGCGAGCCGGCCGAGACGGCGACCCGCGCTGCGGCCCGCGACACGTCTCGCACGACGGGGCAGACGTCCGGCGCCGCGCGACCCCTGGACCCGCTGCTCGTCGCCCTGACAGCCGATCCCTCGCGCTGGTCGTGGCGAGCCGCAGGCGGCGAGGCCAGGCCGCTCGACGAGGCGACCCGACGCTGGGTCGCTGACTTCGATGACGCGACCCGGAACCGCTGGCAGCGAACGCTTTCCGGAACTGGCGCAGCGGCTGACGCCGGGCCGATGTCGGCCGCCGCGCCGTCGCTGGTTCTCCTGCTCGACGGCCGGCCGGCCGCCGTCTTCCGCGTCGACAGCGCGGAAGCCACCTACGAGTCGCGTCTCGAGGGCCCGGCCCGGCAGTCGCGGGCCGCACTCGGCGCGGCCGAGGCATCCCGGCTCGCGGCGACACTGCCGCGCTGAGTGGCCGCCCCGGCTCGCCCGAGGGGCGCGCCGCTATGATGCTCGGTTACCCTGAAACGACCGATGCACGCTCCTTCCGACGCCAGGAAAGCCGCCCGCAGCGATGCGCCGGACGTCGCGGCGAGCGGCGCGCCGGAGCCCGCGGCGGCCGACGCACCGCAGCCTTCCGCGCCGGCCCAGCCGGCAGCAGCCCGCGCGCAGCGTCCTGCCGTCAAGCTGGGCAGCGCCTTCATCCGGGTCCGCGGCGCGCGCACGCACAACCTCAAGAACATCGACCTCGACATCCCGCGCAACCAGCTGGTCGTGATCACCGGGCTGTCGGGGTCGGGCAAGTCGAGCCTGGCCTTCGACACGCTCTACGCCGA
>NZ_JANODC010000513.1:0-1585 GCF_031412495.1 Rhizobacter sp.
TTACCTGCTCGACCCCGGCGTCGCACTGGCGCAGGTGCAGGCCGGCAAGCTGAAGCTGCTCGCCGTCGGCAGCCTGCAGCGCTCGAGCCTCTACCCCGACCTGCCGACGCTCGACGAGGCCGGGCTGAAGGGCTTCGACGCCGACACGCTGTTCGGCTTCTACGCGCCGGCGGGAACGCCGAAGCCGGTGACCGACCGGCTCAACACCGAGATCAACCGCATCCTCGCCACCAAGCCGGTGACCGACCGCGTCGGCGCGCTCGGCGGCGCCGTCGTGCCGATGACGCCGGCGCAGTTCGACGCCAAGGCGAAAGACGATTACCAGCGCTTCGGCGCGATCATCAGGGAACGCAAGATCGTCGGCGACTGAACCGCCTCCACCGGAGCCCTGCATGAGCCTTCGTCCATCCCCCTCCGCTCACGGCGAGCTGCCGCGCCGGTCCGTCGTCGCAGGCATCGCCGCGGCCGTGGCCTCGTTCGCCTTCCCGGCACGGGCGCAGACCTTTCCGGCCAAGCCGCTGCGCCTCATCGTTCCTTTCCCCGCCGGCGGCCCGACCGACATCGTCGCCCGGCCGCTGGCGCAGATGCTCGCGGACGCTCTCGGCCAGCAGGTGGTCGTCGACAACCGCGGCGGCGCCGGCGGCTCGATCGGTGCCGATGCGGTGGCCAAGGCCCCGGCCGACGGCTACACCCTGCTCATGGGGACGGTCGGCACGCATGCCATCAACCCGAGCCTGTATCGCAAGCTCCCGTACGACGCGAGCCGGGACTTCACGCCGCTCGGCCTCGTCGCATCGGCGCCGGTGGCGGTCGTCGTCCATCCCGGCACGCCCTGGAACAGCGTCGCCGACCTGATCGCGGCCGCCCGGCGCGCGCCGGGGAGCATCAACTTCGGCTCGGCCGGCAACGGCACGCCCGGCCACCTCACCGGCGAGATGTTCGCCAAGGCGGCCGGCGTCGACCTGAAGCACGTCCCGTACAAGGGCAGCGCCCCGGCGCTGGCCGACCTGCTCGGCGGCCAGATTCCGCTCATGTTCGATCCGGTGCAGTCGGTCCTGCAGCATGTGCGCGGCGCCAAGTTGCGCGCCCTGGCGATCAGCAGCAGCGCCCGATCGCCGGTCCTGCCGCAGGTGCCGACGCTGAACGAAGCCGGCCTGAAAGGCTTCGAGGCGACCGCGTGGTGGGCGCTGTTCGCGCCGGCCGGCCTGCCGCCGGCCGTCGCCGCGCAGCTCGCCGCCGAGAGCCGGCGCGTGATCGAGGCCCCCGGCTTCCGCGCCCGCCTGATCGAAGTCGGCGTGCAGGCGGCCGAGGGCACGGCTGCGAGCTTCGCCGACTTCCAGCGCGCCGAGCTGGCCAAGTGGGGCCGCGCCGTGCAGGACTCTGGCGTCACGCTCGAATGAAGCTGACGGCCGAAGAGCAGGCGATGGTCGGCGGCGAGCTGGGCCGCGTCGCCCGGATCGCGCTCGAGCATCAGATCCGGGTCGGCGACTTCTTCGCCGCGCCCGACTTCGTGCCGGTGACCCAGGCCCACGTCATGGCCGACACCGAAAGCCTCGGCGAGGCCGGGGTCCGCTGGCTCGAGTCC
>NZ_JANODC010000514.1:0-8741 GCF_031412495.1 Rhizobacter sp.
GTTGGGGACGATGTGGCGCGGGTACGGCGCCTTGTGGCGAAAGCCGCCGGGCGCGTCGATCGTGCCGAGCACGCTCATCAGGACGGCGAGCGCGCGCACCGTCTGGAAGCCGTTCGAATGCGCGGCCAGGCCGCGCATGGCATGGAAGGCGACCGGCCGGCCCTGCGTCGTCGAGTGGCGGTGGCCCCAGGCGTCGGTCCACGCGATGGGCAGCTCGAAGGCCTGCTCGAAGGCGGCCTGGCCGAGCTCGACCGCGAGCGCCCGGATGCGCACCGCGGGAATGCCGGTGATCGCGGCCGCCCACTCCGGCGTGCACGGCGCGACGCGGTCGCGCAGGAGCTGGAACGACGGGGCGACTCGGGTCCCGTCGGCGAGCGTATAGCGGCCTTCGAGCGCGAGGTCGCAGCCTTCGCCGACACCTTCGGGATACGCGGCCTTGACCCGGCCGTCGGCACGGTCGAAGACGAGCTTGTTGTGCGGATGGCGGCCGTCGCCCGGCGGCCCCTTCGCCGGATCGGCGTCGTGCGCGAACATGCCTTCGCGCTCGCCTTCGTCGAGGACGACGAGCTGGGGCGCGTTGGTGAAGCGCTTCAGGAAGGCGTGGTCGATCCGGTCGGTCGCGATCAGCTCGTGCAGCAGGGCCATGAAGAGCGCGCCGTCGGTGCCCGGGCGGATCGGGATCCATTCGTCGGCGATGGCCGAGTAGCCGGTGCGCACCGGGTTGATCGAGAGGAAGCGGCCGCCCTCGCGCTTGAACTTGCCGATGGCGATCTTGAGCGGGTTCGAGTGGTGGTCCTCGGCGGTGCCGATCATGACGAACAGCTTGGCGCGGTCGAGGTCGGGGCCGCCGAATTCCCAGAAGCTGCCGCCGATGGTGTAGATCATCCCGGCGGCCATGTTCACCGAGCAGAAGCCGCCATGCGCCGCGTAGTTGGGGGTGCCGAACTGGCGCGCGAAGAGGCCGGTCAGCGCCTGCATCTGGTCACGGCCGGTGAAAAGGGCGAAGCGCTTCGGGTCGGTGGCGCGGATCTTCGCCAGCCGGTCGCCCAGCAGATCGAAGGCGCGCTCCCAGGAGATCGGCTCGAACTCGCCGGCGCCGCGCTCGCTGCCGGCCTTCCTCAGCAGCGGCTGCGTCAGCCGCGCCGGCGACGCCTGCTTCATGATCCCCGCCGAGCCCTTGGCGCAGATCACGCCCTTGTTGATCGGGTGGTTCGGGTTGCCGTCGATGTAGCGCAGTTCGCCGTCGCGCAGGTGCACGCGAACGCCGCAGCGGCAGGCGCACATGTAGCAGGTGGTGGTCTTCACCTCCACGTTGACCCCGCCGGCCGGCGGCACCATCGGGTCGTGGATCGGCGCGCGCGAGAACAGCTTGGACAGCAAGGCGAGGCACTCCGTGGCCGGGCCACGAGGGCGGCCCGAGACGCATCCTAGGGCGGCGACGCTGAACTGAAAAGCGGGTAATCTCGGTCGCGATGACCGACAAAAGCGATCAGTCGCGGCTTCGCTTCACGCACCGCCAGCTCGAGGTCTTCGCCGCCCTGGCCCCGACCGGCTCGACCCGCGCCGCCGCCGACCGGGTCGCCCGCTCGCAGTCGGCAGCGAGCACCGCCCTGGCGGCGCTCGAGAGCGCCCTCGACGCCTCCCTCTTCGACCGGCTCGGCCGCCGCCTCGTCGTCAACGAGAACGGCCGCGCCCTGCTCCCGCTCGCGGTCTCGCTGCTCGAGCAGGCCGGCGAGCTGCAATCGCTGCTCACCCGGGAGCCGACTGCGCCGCTGCGGATGGCCTCGAGCTTCACCATCGGCGAGTACCTGCTGCCGGGCCTGATCGCACGCTGGAAGCAGGACCACCCGCAGGCCAGCGCGCGGCTGGTGATCGGCAACACCAGCGAGGTCATCGCCGCGGTGGTCGCCTTCGACGTCGACATCGGCTTCATCGAGGGCCGGCAGCGCCATCCCGACGTGGTGGTCCGTCCCTGGCTCGCCGACGAGCTCGTGGTCTTCGCCGCGCCCGGCCACCCGCTCGCCGGCCGCCAGGTGAAGACCGCCGAGCTGGCCGCGGCGCCGTGGATCCTGCGCGAGCCCGGCTCCGGCACGCGTGAGGCGAGCGACCGCTGGCTGCTCGACAAGGTCGGCCCGCTTCGGCCCGAACTCGAGCTCGGCAGCAACGAAGCCGTGAAGCGCGTCGTCGCCGCCGGCGTCGGCATCGGCTGCCTGTCGCGCCACGCGGTCGTCGAAGCGCTCGCCGGCGGCTGGCTGGTCGAGGTGCAGACGCGCCTGCCCCGGGCCACCCGGGCGCTCTCGATCGTCGTGCACCGGGAGCGGCGGCCGGGGCGGGCGGCGGAGGCGTTCATGGCAAGCTGCCTCGACGAAGCCCGGGCGCCGTCGGCGACGAAGCCGCGGCGCCCGCGTGCCCCAGGCTGAGGTGCGCCGAGCCGGACCTTTCGTCCCGGCGCGCCGGTCTCACGTGCCGATGCGTTGCCCGTACTCGTTGATGCGCGACTCGAGCTCGTCGTCGTCGGGCATCGTGCCGCCCGGCGTGAAGTGGTCGACGACCTCGGGCAGCAGATGGGCCAGGCCGTCGCGGGCCTCGTCGTCGCTGACGCCTGCCTGGGCGGCGATGCGCGAGATTTCATCCTGCCCGAACACCTCCGAAAGCGCCCCCGGATCGATGGCCTGGTTGGGACCCGTCGAGACCCAGGACTGCGCCTGCTGGCCGTAGCCGCGCTCGGTGAACTGCCGCAGGAGCCCGCCGAGCCCACCCATCCCGCCGAGGCCGCCGCCTTCGGGCTGTGCGCCGAGACCGCCGGGAAAGCCGCCGCCCGTCATGGACCCGCCGCCCCGGGAGCGATTCACGAGCATGCCCAGCACCACGGGAAGCAGGGAGGCGAGCACGCGGCCCATGCCCCCACCGGATCCGCCCATGCCGCCCATGCCGCCGAGCCCACCGCGGCCTGATGCGCCGCCGCCGAGTCCTCCGAGAATCTGGTCGAGCAGTCCCATGTCGATCTCCTTGCCGTGCGCTGATTGCGGGAGAGGAGCCTAGCAAATCGGCGCCGGCGCTCTGCCATCATGGCGATCGTCCCCATCCTCGCCTTCCGGAGCATGCGATGCCCGCGCGTCTCGACCATGTCATCTACGCCGGCCGCGATCTCGACGAGCTTGTCGCCGCCTTCGCCGCGCTGACCGGCGTCACGCCGGCGCGGGGCGGCCGGCACCCGGGGCTGGGCACGCACAACGCGCTGGCATCGCTCGGCGACGACGTGTACTTCGAGCTGCTGGCGGTCGATCCGGAGCAGAAGGCCAGCCTCGCCGGCACCCTGGGCGGCCGCATCGATGCGCTGCCCGCACCGCGACTGTTCGCCTACATGCTGCGCTGCCGCGACCTCGAGCGCCGGCAGCGCGTGCTGGAACGGCACGGCATCGCGTCGGACCTATTCGATGCCTCGCGCGACACCCCCGACGGCCGCACCCTGCGCTGGCGCCTCCTCGTGCCGCACGACAACCCCTTCGGCGACTTCGTTCCCAAGTTCATCGACTGGCTCGACACCGTGCACCCGGCGACCACCTCGGTCCGCGGCTGCAGCGTCGAGTCGTTCGAGCTCGGCCACCCGCGATCCACCGAGCTGAATGCGCTCCTCGTCGAGCTCGGTACCGGGGTGCTCGTCGAGCGAGCCAGCCAGCCGTGCCTGCACCTGCGCATGCAGACGCCGCAGGGGCGGGTGAGCTTCGTCGGCTGACGCGACCGGGCGAAGCGATGAACGCACCGATCGACTACCTCGATCCGCGGCTGCCCGCCGGCCTGCGGCGCGTCACGATGCCGGTCGTCGATGCCACCGCGGAGGCGCTGGAAGGCTACGGCCGCCTGGTCGACGACCCGGCAGCGTGCCGCATCGAGATCGTGCGCTGGCCCGCACGCGGCAGCCGACCGATCGACGCCGACACCGGCGATCAGGGCGGCACGACCGAGGGCGTGTTCTGCAGCGAGTGGCAGGGCGACGTCCTCTACGGCCGCAACGATGCCGTGGGCGGCCACTACATCCTGGCCTATGCCGAGCTGCCCGAGCACGCGCGCACCGACCACGCCGTGCCGCCGCGCCGCATGATGCTCTGGCACGCGAACTACCACCCGGACGGCGGCCAGCTCTTCTTCCCGCTGCAGCGCCTGCCCTTCTTCGTGCCGCTTGCGCTGCCCGGCGACGACATCCGGCCGGAACGGTTCGTCTGCTTCCGCTTCGACGGCAGCCAGGGCCTGTACATCCACCCCGACGTCTGGCACGAAGGTGTCTTCGGGCTGAGCGGAACGCAACGCTTCTTCGACAAGCAGGGCGCAGTGCACGCCCGGGTCTCGGTCGATTTCGCGCGCGAGTTCGGCTGCCTGCTCGAGGCGCCGATCTGATCAGGCGGCGGCGGTGACGACGATCTCGACCCGCCACTCCGGCTTGGCCAGCCGGCTGTTGACGGTGGCTCGGCAAGGCGCCTGTCCCGGCGCGACCCAGGCGTCCCAGATCTCGTTCATGCCGGCGAAGTCGGCCAGGTCGGCGAGGAAGATCTGCGCCATCAGGATGCGCGTCTTGTCGCTGCCAGCCTCGCCCAGCAGGCGGTCGATCGCCGCGAGCACCTGGCTTGTCTGGCCGCGGATGTCCTGGCTCGCGTCGTCGGCGATCTGGCCGGCGAGGTAGACGGTTCCGGCATGGATCGAGGCTTCGCTGAGGCGCTTGCCGGGGTGGAGTCGCTGGATCGCGGACATCGGATGCTCCAAGAGGTGGAAGGACGGCAAGCCTACGACGAGACGGCGACGCGGGGCCGCCTCAGGTTCACGGACTCGCCGGCGGCGCAGCGGCCGACGCCAGCATCGCCAGCGCCACCGAGGCCAGCCGCGACGTCAGCGAATCGGCGCGCGAGGTCAGCACGATCGGCACCCTCGCCCCCACCACGATGCCGGCGCATTCGCCGCCGCCGATGTAGACGAAGCTCTTGTAGAGCATGTTGCCGGCATTGAGGTCGGGCATGAGCAGGAGGTCGGCGTCGCCGGCGACGCGCGAGTCGATCTTCTTGATCCGCGCAGCCTCTGCCGAGACGGCGTTGTCGAAGCCGAGCGGGCCTTCGACGATGGCGTTTCCCCACTGCCCTGCGGCCGCCTCATCGACCAGCTTCTGCGCGTCGACGGTCGCCTGGATGACCGGGTTCACCGTCTCGATGGCGGCGACGATGCCGACCTTCGGCTGCCCGACGCCGAGCCTGCGCAGCAGGTCGATGGCGTTGCTCAGGATGTCCCGCTTGGCCGGCAGGTGCGGCGCGATGTTGACGACGCAGTCGGCGAGCGCCAGCAGCTTGGGGTAGCGCGGCAGGTCGAAGAGGAAGACGTGGCTGGTGCGCCGGGCGCCGCGCAGCCCGGTCGACTTGTGGATCACCGACGACATCAGCTCGTCGGTGTGCAGCGACCCCTTCATCAGCGCGCCGACCGCCCCGCCGCGGGCCATGGCCGTGGCGTGCTCCGCCGCGGCGCGCGCACCGTCGGCCGTGGCCACCACCTCGAAGGCCGAGATGTCGATCGCCGCCGCCTCGGCGGCCCGGGCGATCTCGGCCGGCGGGCCGATCAGGATCGGCCGGGCGATGCCCTCGTCGGCGACCCGGCGCGCCGCGCCGAGGGCGTTGGCGTCGCAGGGGTAGACGACACCGATCGCCGGCGGCTCGGCGCCAGGGCGGCTGCGCGCCCGCGCGACCAGCGCCGCCAGGCGCGGGTGCGTCTGACTCAGACGTAGTCCCTGTACTTGTCGAGGAAGCGGATCGGCTTGGCCAGTGCATCACGGCGGAACGGGTCGCCGAGCTCGCGCGTGCACATGATCTCGATCACCGTCGTCTTGCCGGCGTTCATCTGCGCGTCGACGGCTCGCTTCAGCGCCGGCCCGACGTCCTCGAGCCTGTCGACAACCACGCCCTCCGCGCCCATCGCCCTGGCGATGCCGGCGAAGCTCTGGTTGTCGAGCTCGCCGGCGACGAAGCGGCGGTTGTAGAAGTCGACCTGGTTCTTCTTCTCGGCGCCCCACTGGCGGTTGTGGAAGACGATGGCCGTGACCGGGATGTCGTGGCGCACGCAGGTCATGATCTCGCTCATGCTCATGCCCCAGGCGCCGTCGCCGGCATACGAGATCGCCGGCCGGTCCGGCGCCGCGGCCTTGGCGCCGATGATGGTCGGAAGGGCGTAGCCGCAGTTGCCGAAGCTCATCGGCGCGAAGAAGGAGCGCGGCTCCTCGAAGCGCAGGTAGCTGTTGGCGACCGAGTTGATGTTGCCGATGTCGGTGGAGACCATGGCCCGCGGCGGCATCGCCTTCTCGAGCTCGCGCAGCACCTGGCGCGGGTGCAGCCAGTTGCCGCCTTCCTTCTTGTGCTCCTCGATCATGTCGAGGCTGTAGGCGTCGCGCTCGTGCGTCCAGGCGTCGAGCTCCTTCTCCCAAGCATCCTTCTCGGCGGCGATCGTCTTCGCGCGCTCGGCCTTCGTGGCGTCGCAGGCGAGCGCCCGCCCCTGGAGGCGCTTGCTCAGCGCCACGGCCACGGCCTTGGCGTCGCCGTGGATGCCGACGCTGATCTTCTTGACCAGGCCGAGGTTGGTGTGGTCGGCCTCGACCTGGATGATCTTGGCGTTCTTCGGCCAGTAGTCGAGGCCGTGCTGCGGCAAGGTGCCGAACGGGCCCATGCGCGAGCCGAGCGCGAGCACGACGTCGGCCTGGGCGATCAGCTTCATCGCCGCCTTCGAGCCCTGGTAGCCGAGCGGGCCGCACCAGAGCGGGTGGCTGGCCGGGAAGGCGTCGTTGCGCAGGTAGCCGGTGACGACGGCGGCGCCGAGCCGCTCGGCCAGCGCCTTGCACTCCTCGACCGCATCGCCCATCACCACGCCGCCGCCGGCGAGGATGACCGGGAACTTCGCCTGCGCGAGCAGTTCGGCCGCGGCGTTGAGGCTGTTCTCGCCGCCGGCGCCGCGCTCCACCCGCATCGGCGTCGGGATCTCGCAGGTGATCTCGCCGTAGAAGTAGTCGCGCGGGATGTTGAGCTGGGTCGGGCCCATCTCGCTGATGGCGCGGTCGAAGCAGCGCGCCGTGTACTCGGCCATGCGCTTCGGGTTGTTGACGTGGCCCTGGTACTTGGTGAACTCCTGGAACATCGGCAGCTGGTTGGCTTCCTGGAAGCCGCCAAGGCCCATGCCCATGGTGCCGGTTTCGGGCGTGACGATGACGACCGGGCTGTGCGCCCAGTACGCCGCCGCGATGGCGGTGACGCAGTTGCTGATGCCGGGCCCGTTCTGGCCGATGACGACGCCGTGCCGGCCGGAGACGCGCGCATAGCCGTCGGCCATGTGGCCGGCGCCCTGCTCGTGCACCACCGGGATCAGGCGGATGCCGGCCGGCGCGAAAATGTCCATCGCGTCCATGAAAGCCGAGCCCATGATGCCGAAGATGTCGGTCACGTTGTTGGCGACCATGGTCTCGACGAAGGCCTCGGACGGCGTCATCTTCTGCACGCCGGCGACGGCGCGGCCGGCGCCCGGCGCGGCCGCCTGGCGTGGCGCCGGGCCGCCGTCGGGCAGTGCGTCGGCGCGCCGGGCCTCGGTCACCTGCTGCTTGGAGGCGCGCTCGGCGGTGGATGGGGTCGGGCTCATGGGTGCGCTCCTGCGGTGATTCGGACCTCGCGGACTATAGGCGCGAGCCCGGTGACGGTCAACGGCAACACGGAAAACGGGACACACCGTCTGATTTCCCGGAACGGCCCTATGATCGCGGCACCATGAAGATCGTGCCCTCGGCGAAGGTCGATGCCATCGAGGTCGGCGGCGACACGCCGACGATCCGGCTGTTCGCGCTGCTCGAGGTGATCGCCTCGCGCGACCAGCTGTTCTCGCTGCAGACGCTGGTCGAGGCCACCGGCCTGCCCAAGCCGACGCTGCACCGCATGCTGCAGCAGCTCGAGGGCGCCGGCCTGCTGCAGCGCGAGAGCGACGGCCGGCACTACAGCATGGCGGTGCGCCTGCGCCGGCTGGCCGAGACGCTGCTCCTCAACGACAGCCACCACGGCGGCCGTCATGCCGTGCTGCGCCACCTCGTCGAGGAGGTCGGCGAGAGCTGCAACATCACGGCGCTTTCGGGCAGCGAGGTCGTCTACCTCGATCGGGTCGAGACGCCGGCGCCGCTGCGCTTCTACCTGCATCCCGGCTCGCGCGTGCCGGTGCACTGCTCGGCGAGCGGCAAGGTCTTCCTGGCGCAGATGGCGCGCGAGCAGCGGAGCCGCCTGCTCGCGCATGCGCCGCTCGAGCGCTGCACGCCGGGAACGATCACCGACCTCGACAAGCTCGAGCGCGAGCTGAAGAGGGTGCAGCGCGACGGCTATGCGATGGACAACGAGGAGTTCCTGCCCGGCCTGCTCTGCCTCGCGGTGCTCGTGCCCGGCGCGGCCGGCGCGCGCTCCAACCTGTGCGTCGCCGTGCAGGCGCCGATCATGCGGGTCTCGCCGCAGAAGGCGAAGCTGCTCCTGCCGGCGCTGCAGCGGGCAGCGCTGGCGCTCGGCGGCATCGACGCCGATGTCGCGGCGTTGCGCGCACCGGCCGCGAAGGCACGCGCCTGATGGTGCGCCCGCTGGCCGAGCTGCGGCCCGAGCGTCGGGTCGGCGTGCGTGAGCTGTTCGGCATCGACAGCGACCTCGTCGTCCCGGCCTTCGCCGAGCGCGACGAGCATGTGCCCGACGTCGACTCCG
>NZ_JANODC010000515.1:0-2498 GCF_031412495.1 Rhizobacter sp.
CGGTACTGGTTCTCGGCCAGCTCGCCGACGCAGCGCACGCGCCGGTTGCCGAGGTGGTCGATATCGTCGACTTCGCCGCGGCCGTTGCGCAGCTCGACCAGGATCTTGACGACGTCGAGGATGTCCTCGTTCGACAGCGTCATCGCGCCTTCGGGCGTGTTGCGGCCGACGCGGGCGTTGAACTTCATGCGGCCGACGCGCGACAGGTCGTACGTGTCGGCGCTGTAGAAGAGCCGGTGGAAGAGCGCCTCGACGGCGTCTTCGGTCGGCGGCTCGCCGGGCCGCATCATGCGGTAGATGGCGACGCGGGCGGAGAGCTGGTCGGCGGTCTCGTCGGAGGCCAGCGTCTGCGAGATGTAGGCGCCTTCGTCGAGCTCGTTGGTGTAGAGCGCCGGGATCTCCTTGACGCCCGCCGCGCGCAGCTTCTTCAGCACGGCGTCGGTCAGCTCGTCGTTGGCCTTGGCCAGGATCTCGCCGGTCTCGGCATCGACGACGTTGCGGGCCAGGACCCGGCCGACGAGGTAGTCCTCGGGAACGCTGATGAACTTGGTCTCGGACGTCTCGATCGAGCGGACATGGCGCGCCGTGATCCGCTTGTCCTTCTCGACGATGACCTTGCCGTCCTTGTCGGTGATGTCGAAGCGCGCGATCTCGCCGCGCAGGCGATCGGCCACGAACTCGAGCTGGGCACCCGTGTCCATGAGGCGGAAGTTGTCGAAGACGAAGAAGTTGGCGAGGATCGCCTCGGGGTTCAGGCCGATCGCCTTCAGCAGGATCGTCACCGGCATCTTGCGGCGGCGGTCGACGCGGAAGTAGAGGATGTCCTTCGGGTCGAACTCGAAGTCGAGCCACGAGCCGCGGTACGGGATGATCCGCGCCGAGAACAGCAGCTTGCCGCTCGAGTGCGTCTTGCCCTTGTCGTGCTCGAAGAAGACGCCCGGCGAACGGTGCAGCTGCGACACGATGACGCGCTCGGTGCCGTTGACGATGAACGAGCCGTAGTCGGTCATGAGCGGAACTTCGCCCATGTAGACCTCTTGCTCCTTGATCTCCTTGACGGTCTTGGCCTGCGCCGACTCGCGGTCGTAGATGATCATCTGCAGCTTGGCGCGCACGGCGGCGGCGTAGGTCAGGCCGCGCTGCTGGCACTCCCGCGTGTCGAACGCTGGCTTGGCCATGTTGAATTCGATGAACTTCATCTCCACGAACCCGTTGTGCGAAACGATCGGGAACGCGGAGAGGAACGCCGCCTGCAAGCCCTCGGGCTTCCTCTTCTGCGGCGGGACGTCCTTTTGCAGGAAGGCGATGTACGAGTCCTTCTGCATCGTCAGCAGATAGGGCACGTTGAGAACGCTCTCTCGCTTGCCGAAGCTCTTGCGAATGCGCTTCTTTTCGGTGTACGTGTAGGGGGATGAGGGGATTGCTTGCTGCGCCATGAACTCTCCGTTCAGCGGCCCGCGGCTGGCCTCGCCGGGGTTACGCACGAACGCGGGGCCGGCCGGGCCACGCGTTGCGAAGGCGACTGTCTTTCGAGCCTTGCGCTCGAAGCTTGGTGGCAGGCCACTACCTGCCGCTGGCGGACAACCCCGGCGTTGCACCGGAGCCCGACCAAACCCGTTCCTTGCAGTCGGATCAAGGAACTTTCTATGCGGAAATCACTTGGAAAAGCCCACGATTATCGCTCGGGGCGCTTCCAGCTGCTCTGCGCGGCCTCCGAATACCCCTCAGGGCAAAAGAGCCGGGCACCGCTGGCGCCCGGCTCCTCAGCGGACGACTTACTTGAGCTCGGCCTTCGCGCCGGCGTCCTCGAGCTTCTTCTTGCCGGCCTCGGCGTCGGCCTTGGCCATGGCTTCCTTGACCGGCTTCGGCGCGCCGTCGACCAGGTCCTTGGCTTCCTTCAGGCCCAGGCCGGTCAGCTCGCGGACGGCCTTGATGACGGACACCTTGTTGGCGCCGATCTCGGTGAGCATGAGCGTGAACTCGGTCTGCTCCTCGACGACCGGTGCGGCCGCACCGCCACCGCCACCGCCGCCGCCCGGAGCGGCCATCGCTGCGGCGGACACGCCGAACTTTTCCTCGATCGCCTTGACGAGGTCGTTGAGCTCCATCACCGACATGCTGTCGAGGGCGGAGATGAATGCGTCTTTATCGAATGCCATGTTGATTCCTGTCTAGAAGATGCTTGCTTGGTACGGTTCGTTCAGGCCGCGGCCGGCACGGGCTCTGCCGCGGAAGGCTCCGACGGAGCAGCGCTCTCGCCGCGCTTCTCGGCGAGCACCGCCAGCACGCGCGCCATGCGCGCGATCGGCGACTGCATCAGTCCGAGCAGCTGCGACAGCAGCACTTCCTTCGGCGGAATGGCCGCGAGCGACTGCACGCCCTTGGCGTCCAGCGCCTTGCCGGCATGAGCGCCCGCCTTGATGACCAGCTTGTCGTTGCCCTTGGCGAAGTCGGCGATGACCTTCGCCGCCGCGACGGCGTCCTGCGAAAAACCGTAG
>NZ_JANODC010000516.1:0-3660 GCF_031412495.1 Rhizobacter sp.
CCAGGTCGTAGGCGACGATGCGGGCCGGCACGCGCCGGCTGCCGCTGAGGATGACATCGACGCGCTCGGCCTCGAGGATCAGGTAGCCGATGGTCAGGATCAGGCCGTCGTCGCCGATCAGCACGCCCGAGCCCTGGCGCGACTTGCCGAGGGTGGAGATCGACCGTGCGTCCTCCACGGCGGTGGCTTCGATGCCGACGACCGCGGCGTGGGCCCGCGCGAGGGCCTGCTTGCCGGCCTCGAGCTGCGCGGCGTCGGGCTGGTCGGCGACGTCCATGGCCCTGGCGCCCCTGCCGCCGGCGACACCGACGGCCGGCGCGGCGACGGCCGCGTGCGTCACGAGTAGCGTCGTAGCCAGGGCCGCGAGGAACCGGAACGGGTCTCGAAACTGCGCCATCTTCATCGCGATCTCCTCGAGGAACGCCTTGCCCGCAGCATGAGCGCTCAGGGCTGCCCTGCGGGCCGCAGGGCCTCTTTGGCGGACCGCCGGCGACTCAGCGCCGACGAAAGGGCGACTGGCCACGCCAGTAGCGAAGGGTCAGCAGCCCGCCCAGCATGCCGCCGAGGTGGGCGAAGTGGGCGACGCCGGTGTTGAGGACGGTCGCGCCCTGGTAGAGCTCGACGATCCCGAACAGCAGCACCAGGTACTTCGCCTTCATCGGGATCACGAAGAAGAGCAGGATGGTGCGGTTCGGAAACAGCATCGCGAAGGCGAGGAGCAGGCCGAACAGGCCCCCGGATGCACCGACGGTGGGCACCTGCGAGCCGAGGAGCGCGTTGACGAGGAGCTGGGTCAGGGCGGCGGCGAAGACGCTGGCGAAGTAGAACTGCAGGTAGCGCTTCTGGCCCCAGACGTTCTCGAGCTCCGAGCCGAACATCCACAGCCCGAGCATGTTGAAGAACAGGTGTTCGAAGCTGCCATGCAGGAAGGCATAGGTGCCGATCTGCCACGGCCAGAAGTTGGCGCCGATGGGCCAAAGCGCGAACGCGGTGAACAGCCCGCCGCCCAGCAGGCGCTCCAGGAAGAAGATGGCGACGTTGGCGAGAAGGAGCGCCTGGGTGATGGGAGGCAGGGGCGGCATGAAGGCAGGCTTGGGGCAACCGACAGGCCCGGCGCAGGGTGGCTCGAAGGCCCTGAGTCTACGGGGCCTGTGGCAAACTGCCCGGCTCTCGAAGCACCGGCCTCGGTGGCGAAATTGGTAGACGCGATGGACTCAAAATCCATTTCCGCGAGGAGTGTCGGTTCGATTCCGACCCGAGGCACCAGGGAGCTGCGCCACGCACAAGGGGTGTGCAGCAACCCGATAACGCTGATGTTCGAAACCGCCGTGTCGCTTCCGCAAGCGGCCTGAGCGCATAACACCTGAACGCCATCGCGGCGACGCGCCAGAAGCGGGGTTCGAAGCCATTCATCCATGAATTGGCGATGCTCTCCGGCCACCCGGTTGCATAGTCGCATTCCCGATTGGCAAGTCTGGGCGTCGCCCGCACGCTCGGAGGCCGCCAAGGTCCAGATGCTGCAGGGTCGCTGCGCAGTTCCTCGAGACTCCCCAAAGCATGCGGGGTTCGTTCGGTAACATGCAACGCTTCAACGCCTGAATTGGAAGGACGCATCCGATGCCCGACGAGTTTCAGAGGGTTACGCTGCCGATCGCCGTCGACGGCGGTCTCCAACTTGACCCCCGGGAAGCCAGAGCCTTCGGTGGACTGCTGTCGGAGGAGTACGCGGCAGCGCAACCCTTCCCCTATATCGTCGTCGATGACTTGCTACCCGCTGCGCTCGCCGACTCTATCCTCTCGAATTTTCCGACGACTTCCCTCCGCGGCGACATTCACCACGAGAGCGGCTACGGGGGTGAACACAAGCGCCAGATCTTCCCCGACGACTGCAACGAGTACGTGCGCAGCGTTTTCCGGTTTTACAACTCTGGAGGCTTCCTACAATTCCTCGAGGGGCTAACGCAGGTTGAGGAGCTGATTCCGGATCCGTATTACAACGGTGGCGGCTTCCACGAGATTCGCCGGGGCGGCAAGCTCGGCGTCCACGCTGACTTTCGCATCCATGAGCAGTTGCACCTAACGCGCAGGTTGAACGTCCTGATCTACCTGAACCAGAACTGGAACCCTCACTTCGGCGGCGAGCTGGAGCTGTGGGACAAGGCCGCGCGCCACAAGGTGTGCTCGATCGCACCGGTTTTCAACCGCTGCGTGGTGTTCAACACTGACGAGCACTCCTACCACGGGCACCCAGACGCCTTGAACACCCCGGAGAACGTCACCCGGAAGTCGCTCGCGCTCTACTACTACACCGCCTCGAAGGCCGTCTACAGCGAGGTGGAATCGCACGGCACCATGTACGTCGCGCGGCCGACAGATGGCACTAGCGTGCGCCGTGAGGTGGCCCGACACAACGCCATGAATTACGTGCGTGACTGGCTCTTGCCTCCGATGCTGTACCGCCAGCTCCGTCAGACGGTCCGACGCTTCAAGCGGCTGGCGCGGTAGGCGGCCCTCCAGTGCGCTGAACCTCGGTTCTAGATCATCGGAGCGCCTCCGAACAACCCATGAGCGACGACGCGCCGAACTATCCGACGATCGAGGACGTGATCGGCGCCACGCCGATGGTCCGCCTCGTCAGGCTGCCCGGCGCGCGCAATGCCGAGCGCGGCAACGTCCTCCTCGGCAAGCTCGAAGGCAACAACCCGGCCGGCTCGGTCAAGGACCGTCCGGCGATCAGCATGATTCGCCGCGCCGAGGAGCGCGGCACGATCAAACCCGGCGACACCCTGATCGAGGCCACCTCCGGCAACACCGGCATCGCGCTGGCGATGGCGGCGGCGATCCGCGGCTATCGCATGCTGCTCGTCATGCCGGAGGACCTGAGCATCGAACGGGCACAGACGATGAAGGCCTTCGGTGCCGAGCTCGTCCTCACGCCGCGCAGCGGCGGCATGGAGTACGCGCGCGACCTGGCCACGCAGATGGAGAAGGACGGCAAGGGCCGCGTCCTCGACCAGTTCGCCAACGCCGACAACCCGCGCATCCACTACGAGACGACAGGGCCGGAGATCTGGCGCGACACGGCCGGGCGGATCACCCACTTCGTGAGCGCCATGGGGACGACCGGCACGATCACCGGCGTGTCGCGCTTCCTGAAGGAGAAGAACCCGGCCGTCCGCATCATCGGTGCGCAGCCGAACGAAGGCTCGCGCATTCCCGGCATCCGCAAGTGGCCCGCGGCCTACCTGCCGAAGATCTACGACCCGAAGACGGTCGACGAGCTGGTGCTCGTCAGCCAGCCGGACGCCGAGGAGACGACGCGCCGCCTGGCCCGCGAGGAAGGCATCTTCGCCGGCATCTCGGCCGCGGGCGCCTGCTGGGTCGCCCTGCAGGTGGCCGAGCAGGTCGAGAACGCCACCATTGTGTTCGTCGTCTGCGACCGCGGCGATCGCTACCTGTCCACCGGGGTCTTCCCGGCATGAGCTTTGAGACTACCTTCTGCACGAACTGCGCGACGCTCCTGGCGCCGATCGCGCAGGACGAGGACGGCGGCGCCAAGACCCGGCTGCGCTGCCCGGCCTGCGGCTGGACGCACTGGAACAACCCGACGCCGGTGCTCGCCGCGGTGATCGAGCTCGCCGATCTCGAGGGCCAGATCCT
>NZ_JANODC010000517.1:0-20846 GCF_031412495.1 Rhizobacter sp.
ATCATGCCGATCGACTGCGCCCAGTCGGGCAGCGCGGTGTAGTGCAGGTGGTGCGGGCCCGCCCACATGTACGTGAAGATCAGGGCCCAGAAGTGGACGATCGACAGCCGGTACGAGTACACCGGGCGCTCGGCCTGCTTCGGGACGAAGTAATACATCATCCCGAGGAAGCCGGCGGTGAGGAAGAAGCCCACCGCGTTGTGGCCGTACCACCACTGGATCATGGCGTCCTGCACGCCGGCGTAGGCCGAGTAGCTCTTCATCGGCCCGACCGGAATGGCCGCGCTGTTGACGATGTGCAGCAAGGCGACGGCGATGATGAACGAGCCGTAGAACCAGTTCGCGACGTAGATGTGGCGCACCTTGCGGATGCCGATGGTGCCGAAGAAGACCACCGCGTAGGCGATCCAGACGACGGCGATCAGGAGGTCGATCGGCCACTCGAGCTCCGCGTACTCCTTGCCCTGCGTGTGGCCGAGCGGCAGCGACACCGCCGCGGCGAGGATGACCGCCTGCCAGCCCCAGAAGGTGAACATCGCCAGCCGCGGCATGAAGAGGCGCACCTGCGACGTCCGCTGCACGACGTAGTAGCTGCTGGCCATCAGGGCGCAGCCGCCGAAGGCGAAGATGACGGCGTTGGTGTGCAGCGGGCGCAGCCGCCCGTAGCTCAGCCACGAGATGCCGAAGTTCAGCTCCGGCCAGGCCAGCTGCGCGGCGATGAGGACCCCGACCGCCATGCCGACCACACCCCAGAGCACGGCGGCCAGGGCGAAGAGCCGGACGGCCCGGTCGTCGTAGCTGCCCCGGGCTTCGGTGGCGGCGGTGACTTTCGTCGCGGCCAGGGTGGAGGACGCGGAGGCGGGCAGCGGGCCCGACGGGGCGGTGATGGACGTCATGGCCGCCAGTCTGGGCGCGGGGCGGGCGCGACGGCTTGATCGAGATCAACCTTCGGGCCGGACTCGAGGATCCGCTCGCCCTCGCGGCCGAGGTCGTCGAACTGGCCGCCGTGCAGGGCCCAGGCGAAGACGCCCAGCAGGACCAGGACGAGGAGCACCGAGAGCGGCACCAGCAGGAACAGGATGTCCACGGCCTGACTCAGTGCGACATGAGCACGGGAACGGTCATGTGCGCGAGCAGGTGCCGCGTCACGCCGCCGAGGACCCACTCGCGCAGGCGCGAGTGGCCGTAGCCGCCCATCACGATCAGGTCGGCGGACAGGTCGGTGGCCCGGGAGAGGAGCGCATCGGCGGCGTCGGCCGCTGCCGGCCCCCAGCGCATCTCCGCCTCGATGCCGTGGCTGCGCAGCCAGAGGCGAAGCGGCTCGAGCGACGACGTGCCCTCGCTGCCGGCATCGTCCGGCTCGGCGACAGTCAGGACGGTGACCTGCTCGGCCCGGGCCAGGAACGGCAGCGCGTCGCGGACGGCGCGCGCCGACTCGCGGGTGTCCTTCCAGGCGACGAGGACGCGCCGGCCGACCGCGGCGAACCGGCCGGCGTAGGGCACGATCAGCAGCGGCGCACCGGCGTGCAGGAGCACCTGCTGCGGCAGGTCGGCGGCGATGCCGTCGACGCTCTCGTCGGGGTCGGTCTGGCCGACGACGACCAGATCGCCGCAGCGCCCGCGGGCGCAGACCGCGTCCACGGCCTCGGCTTCGACGATGCACGGCTCGAGGCTCGCCTTCGGCGCCGTCGAGGCCCGGGCGGCGAAGTCGCGCGCCACCTCCTCGGCGCGCGCCCGCAGGTAGGCGGACGAGAGCGCGACCAGGTCGAGGCTGTCAGGCACGGCCGCGTCGAGGGTGAGGACGACGTCGGGCACGCCCGTGCCGACCACGCCGACGAGGCGGCCGCCGTGGGCGGCTGCGATGCGCGCGGCGAGGTCCGTGCGTGCCGCGCAACGGCGGCCGGCGTCGAGATGGACGGTGACGGTCTGGAAGCTCATGGTCGCGCGGCTCCTGAGAAGGTGGGGCGCGCCGCGGGGTCGACACGCAGCGAGTTGACGACGACGACGAGCGAGCTTGCCGCCATGCCCAGGCCAGCAGCCCACGGCGGGAACGCGCCGAGCATGGCCAGGGGCACGCAGACCAGGTTGTAGGCCAGCGACGCGGCCAGGTTCTGGCGCACGATGGCGAGTGCCCGCCGCGCCACGCCATGCGCCCAGACGACGTCGTCGAGCGAGCCGGACAGCAGGGCGATGTCGGCGCGGGCGCGGGTCAGGGCCGTGCCCTGGCCGACCGCGAACGAGACATCGGCACGCGCCATCACGGGCGCGTCGTTGATGCCGTCGCCGACCATCGCGACCCGGTGCCCGGCCGCCTGCAGTCGCGCGACGGCGTCGCGCTTGTCGGCCGGTGAAGCATCGCCCTGCGCCTGCTCGATGCCCAGCCGCGCTGCGACCGCCCGGACGCGGTCGGCACGGTCGCCGGAGAGCATGTGCAGGCCGAGGCCGGCCGTGCGCAGTGCGGCGACCGAGGCGGCGGCGTCGGCGCGCAGGCCTTCGGCGAAGACGAAGCGGGCGAGGACGCCGTCGGCGTCGCCGAACCAGGCCTCGGGGCCGGCGGGCGCCATCGTCCGAGGATCGGCTCCGCCGACCCACGCGAGGGAGCCGAGCCGGCTGCGTCCTCCGGACGCCGCCGCGGCCTCGATGCCCTGGCCCGGCATCTCGTGCACGTCGCGCCAGTCGGTCGGCATCGCGGCCAGCGGCGCGGCTTCGGCGAGCGATGCCGCCAGGGGGTGCGTCGACATCCGGGCGAGCGACGCGGCCCGGGCCAGCACGGTCGCGTCGTCGAGGGCGTTGCGGGTCGCCGCCGCCTGCAGCTCGATCGAGGCCAGGGCGAGACGGGCGTCGGTGAGGGTGCCGGTCTTGTCGAAGCAGACGCTGTCGATGCCGGCCAGCGCCTCGATCGCGTCGAGGCGGCGGACGAGGACGCCGCGCCGGGCCATCGCGCCGGCGGCGGCGAGCAGGGCCGAAGGCGCCGCCAGCGACAGCGCGCACGGGCAGGTGACGATGAGCACCGCCACGGCGACCGGAAGTGCGCGGCCGGGGTCGATCATCGACCACCCGGCGGCCGCCGCGGCGGCCCAGACGAGCACCGCCCAAAGGACCGGGCCGGCGATCCGGTCGGCGCTGCGCCGCAGGGCCGGCCGGTCGGCCAGGGTGTCGCGCATGAGCGCGACGATGCCCTCGTAGCGGGTGTCGGCGCCGAGGCGCTCGACCTGCTGCACGACCGCGCCGCGCAGGTTGATGCTGCCGGCGATGGCCTTGTCGCCGGCCTGTTTCGCGACGGGCCGGGACTCGCCCGTGAGCAGCGCCTCGTCCACCTCGGTGCGGCCGGCGACGAGGCGGCCGTCGGCCGGAAACGCCTCGCCCGCGAGCACCTGGACGCAATCGCCGCGGCGGAGCCGCTGCGGCGCCACGAGCGTGGTCCTGCCGTCCGCCTCGAGGCGGCGCACCGCGACGGGCAGGCGCGGCACCGCAGCCACGAGCGTCGCCCCGGCGCGGTGGCGCCGCCTCACGTTGAGAAAGCGGCCGGCGAGCAGGAAGCTGACGAACATCGTCAGCGAGTCGAAGTACGCGTCGGCGCCGAAGATGCCGTCGGGATCGAAGGTGGCGCCGGTGCTTGCGACGAAGGCCAGGCCGATGCCGAGGGCCACCGGCAGGTCCATCCCGATCCGCCGCTGCCGCAGGCCTGCCCACGCGTCGCGGAAGAACGGCGCGGCGGCGAAGACCACGACCGGCACGCTGAGCAGAAAGGCGGCCCAGAGCAGGAGGGTGCGCAGGTCGGGCGTCAGCGTCCCGGGCCCCGCCACGTAGAGCGGCGCCTGGTACATCATGACCTGCATCATGCAGAACACGGCCACGACCAGGCGCCAGAGCATGCGACGCTCTTCGCCGCGGCGCAGCGCGCGGGCCGATGCAGCGACGTCGGGAACGGCGCCGTAGCCAACACGGCCGATTGCCTCCAGGAGCCCGGAGACGCGCGTGCGTTGCGGATCCCAGCGCACCGTGGCGCGCTCGCTGCCGTAGCTCACGCGAGCATCGAGGACGCCGGGCTCGGCGGCGAGCGCCTGCTCGATGACGGTCGCGCACCCGGCACACCACAGCCCGGTCAGCTGCAAGTGCGACACCGCGATGCGCCGGCCGGAGTCGTCGTCGCTCCAGCTCGTGAAGGCGGCCTGCGCGTCCGGATCGTCGACACAGGGCGCCGCGTCGGCGGAGAGGGGCGCGCGCGGCGGAATGCGCTCGAGGACGGTCGTCATGGGCCCGGGCCATGATCGGCTCAGGCCGCGTTACCGGCTTGATCTACCGCAAGTTTCCCGCTCCGCCGCCCCCTGCGCGCAGGAGGCGCGGGAACGCACCTTGCCTATCTCCGATGCATCAGATCACCAGGAGTCATCCACATGAACGCATCGAAAACCCTGTTGCTGTCGCTGACGGCGGCCGGCTTGCTTGTCCTCACGGGCTGCAACCGTGGCTCCGACACTGGCGCCAGCGGTACCGGCGCGACCGGCACCTCGACCGGCTCGGGCACTTCCCGATCCGGCTCCGCAGGCACCGGCACGACCGGCTCGGGAGCCGGCAGCACCACGGGTTCCAGCTCCACCGGCAGCATGGGCTCGGGCTCGACGGGCAGCGGCTCGGGCTCGACGGGCTCGGGCAGCATGGGCTCGGGAAGCATGGGCTCGGGAAGCACCGGGTCCGGCACGATGGGCTCGGGCAGCACCGGCTCCGGGTCGGCCGGAACGAGCGGCAGCGCGGCCAGCAGCCCTTCGGGCACGCGTCCCTGACGCAGGCGTCGCCTGACACGGTCGAGCCGAGCGGCTCGACCGGTCAACGCGGTCGCCTCCGTGCCGTTGGAGGAGAGTCCCGCCGAATCTGGTCGATGCCCCCCTTCCTCGTCAGCATGGTCGCTCCCCTCGTGCTCTGCCTCGGCAGCGCAGCTTGGGGTGCGCCTGCCTCGGCCGGGCACGCGGCAGCGTGTGTCGCAGCCCTCAAGGGGCGCGAGGCCGCGCTGACCGAGACGCTCAAGGCCGGGGCAGCGATCGAGCCCGAGTTGCTGAAAGTCGTTCGCAGCGGCTTCACGTTCGTCGGCCGGCAGTACCTCGCCGGCCTGCGCGAGGTCGAGGCGCGCCGGCTCCTGGAATCCGCCGAGCAGGACTTCCGGGCCCTGTCGCCCGACAGCCGCAAGCTGCGCCAGGCCCAGTGCCTCCAAGAGGGCGAGCGGCTCTATGCCGAGGCCTCGGCGCTCGAGCGAGGTCTGATCACGGCGGCGGCACAGCGCCGCATCAAGCGCATGAAGTCGCGCTAGCAGAGCGAACCGTCACCCGCGAGACAGGGGGTTGCACCGAGGGTCGTGCTCGTTATAGTGACATGAACCCTTCGAACGAGGCAGCCCGATGAGATGTGCCCACGCAACGATCGCCGCGCTGATGGTCACCGCGTCCTCTGCGGTGCAGGCCGCGCCCGTCACCTTCGCCAGCGCCGGTGACGCTCCGGCGGACATCCTGCCGTCCGTCACCTCGTTCCGCACGGCGCTCGGCTCGCTCAACGCGAACGTCGTCGGCAGCTTCGGCAGCGGCCGGCGCGAGATCAACTGGGACGGCGTGCCGGACGCCTTTTCCGCACCGAGCCTGCTTCCGGCGAACTTCTTCAACGTCAACTCGCCGCGCGGTGTGGTCTTCTCGACCCCGGGCACCGGCTTCCAGGTCAGCGCCAGTGCGGCTGCGGGGGGGATCGAGTTCGGCAATCTCAACGCGGGCTACCCGGCGCTGTTCGAGACCTTCAGCGCGCAGCGGCTGTTCACCGCCATCGGCAGCAACATCACCGATGTCAGCTTCTTCGTTCCCGGGTCGACGACGCGGGCGACGGTATCGGCATTCGGTGCGGTCTTCAGCGACGTGGATCTGCCGTCGGTGACGAGCCTGGAGTTCTTTGGCGTCGGCAGCAACTCGCTCGGGACCTTCTTCGCCGCTCCGGCGGCGGGCAACGAGACGCTGTCGTTCCTCGGCGTGCTGTTCAACGCCGGCGAACGGGTCGGCCGGGTGCGCATCACGTCGGGCAACACGGCCCCCGGCGCGAACGAAAGCGCTGCTGCGGACGTCGTCGTGATGGACGACTTCATCTATGCCGAGCCGATTGCGACCGTCGCCGCCATTCCGGAGCCGGAGACCTATGCCTTGATGATGGCCGGTCTCGGCGCCCTGGCCTTCATTGGCCGGCGGCAGAAGCGGAAGGCCGGGCGCTGACGCATCGGGCCATGCGGGGGGCCACCGGCTGTGGCCGCACGGGGAGCCGTGCATGAGCGGGCCGCGGCCGCGAGGTTTTCGTCTGCATGTCGCCGACGAAGTCCTGCACGACCTGCGCCGGCGCTTGCAACATGTGCGCTGGCCGGACGAGCCGCCGGGTAAGCCGTGGTCCACCGGCAGCAGCGTCGCCTACCTGCGGGAGCTCGTGGCCTATTGGCGCGACGGCTTCGACTGGCGCCGGCACGAGGAGGCGCTGAACGGCCTGCGCCAGTTCACCGTGCCCCTGAGCGGCATCGAGCTGCATTTCATCCACGAGGAAGGGCACGGGCCGGCGCCGATGCCGCTTCTCCTGTCGCACGGGTGGCCCGGGTCGATCCTCGAGTTCGGCGCCATCCTGCCGATGCTCACCGACCCGGGACGCTTCGGCGCCGACCCGGCCGACGCTTTCACCGTGGTCGCGCCGTCGCTGCCCGGCTACACGCTCTCGTTCGCGCCGGGGCAGGCGCGCTTCGGCGTCGTCGAGATCGCCGACACCTTCGCTGCCCTGATGACCGACGTGCTCGGCTACCGTCGCTTCGGCGCCCAGGGCGGCGACTGGGGCGCATTCGTGACCTCGCGCCTCGGTCATTCCTTTGCCGACCAGCTGATCGGCATCCACCTCAACCTGCTGGCGGTGCGTCGCGACCGGCAGATGCTGTCCCAGCCCACGCCGGAGGAAGCCGTCTTCCTCGGCCAGCTCGAGACCTGGCTGCAGGAAGAGACCGGCTATCAGTGGATCCAGGGCACGCGGCCGACGACGCTCGCCGTCGGGCTGACCGACTCTCCCGCCGGCCTCGCTGCGTGGATGGTCGAGAAGTTCCACCGCTGGACCGACCATGACGGCGACCTCGAGTCGGCGGTGAGTCGCGACGACCTGCTCGCCAACATCACGCTCTACTGGGCGACGGCCGCCATCGGGTCGTCGTTCTGGCCGTACTACGCGCGGCTGCACGGCCCCTGGCCGATCCCTCCGGGCGAACGCATCCAGGTGCCGACCGGCTACGTGGAGTTCCCGAAGGAGATTTTGCGACCGCCGCGTTCGCTCGCTGAGCGCACCTACGCGGACATCCGGCGCTGGACCATCGCGACGCGCGGCGGCCACTTCGCTGCGCTGGAGCAGCCCGAGGTCCTCGCCCGCGAGATCCGAGAGTTCTTCCGGCCGCTGCGGCTCCTCGGGTAGCGTCGGACCCGGAGCTACCTGGCTCGCGAGCGCTGGATCAGCTGGTCGGCCACGGCCAGGGATTGCGATGCACCGCCGGCCATCGAAGGCGACGTGACGTAGCGACCGTTGATCACCAGCAGCGGGACGCTTTCCACCTTGTAGTCGGCGATGGCCTTCTTGGCCCGGCTCACCGACGTCGCCACCGAGAACGACTTGAACGCAGCCATGAACTTGGCCTCGTCGCCGCCGTTCTTGCCGACGAAGGCGGCGATGTCCTCGGGCTTCTCGAGCCGCTGCCGGTCGATGTGGATGGCGCGGAAGATCTTCTGCTGCAGGGTCGGCACGAGGCCGAGCGACTCGAGCGCGTAGTAGGTGCGCTGGAAGTTCTCGGCATTCATGAGGAAGGGCACCGGGACCCGGCGCAGGACGACGTCGGCCGGGAGCTGGGCGGCCCAGCTGTCGAGCGTGGGCTCGAAGGCGCTGCAATGCGGGCAGGCGTACGAGAAGAACTCGAGCACCTCGATCTTGCCGGGCTCGCGCACCGGTTGCGGCGGCTCGACCCGCGTGAAGTTCTTGCCCTCGACGGGTCCGGCGCCCTGCGACCAGGCCGGCTGAAGCGGCCACAGGGCGGCTCCGATCAGGCCGCAGGAGGTGAAGGAGAAGTGGCGTCGGTTCATGCGCAGGCTCGAAGACAGGGTTCAGGCACGGAGTCGCGCCGGCTGGGAAGAGTTCAGTCCTGCCCGCTTAACGGGCGGGCAGCGGGAATTGTTGACGCAAGCCTCAACTCGGCTGGACCTTGACGCGGATCGATGCCACCCCGAGGCCGTTTTCTCGCAGGTGCTGCTCGAGGCGCGGCACCAGCTGGCGCAGCTTGGCGGCGACGCCGGCGTTGGCGCACAGAACCGACCAGCCGGCTTCGTCGATGGGGCCGGGCTGCACCTGGACGGCGAGCCCCGGCGGGAGGAGCGGGCGAACGGCGGCGTAGGCGGCGTTCGACTGGCGCATCCGTTCCGCGAGCCGGCCGAGTGGGGGGCTCGAGCGCAGGGCATCGCCGATCGGCAGGGCGGCGCTGGGCGGAGGCAGGGCTCGGCGGTGCATGGGCAAAGTCTAACCAGCGGGGCGGCTGGTAAAATGCGCGGTTGCATTCGCGACTGTCGGCCGCAGTTCCGAACGTTCTCCGCGGAGCGTCCGGGTCGACCTGGCGCTGCGTCCTGCCTCAGCGCGCCTCACACCCTCCGATACGCATGTTGCCCAAGCTCCTCACTTCGCTCTTCGGCAGCCGCAACGACAGGCTGCTGAAGCAATACCGGCAGGTCGTGGTGAAGGTCAATGCGCTCGAGAGCGGCCTGCAGTCGCTGAGCGACGAGGCGCTGCGCGGCAAGACCGCTGAGCTGCGCCAGCGCGTCGCCGCCGGCACCTCGCTCGACGAGCTGCTGCCCGAGGCCTTCGCCGTGGTCCGCGAGGCGTCCAAGCGGACCCTGAAGATGCGCCACTTCGACGTCCAGCTGATCGGCGGCATGGCCCTGCACGCCGGCAAGATCGCCGAGATGCGCACGGGTGAAGGCAAGACGCTGATGGCGACCCTGCCCGTGTACCTCAACTCGCTCAGCGGCAAGGGCGTCCACGTCGTCACCGTCAACGACTACCTGGCGCGCCGCGACGCCGAGTGGATGGGCCGGCTCTACACCTTTCTCGGCCTGACCGTCGGCGTGAACCTGCCGCAGATGACGCGCGAGGAGAAGCAGGCCGCGTTCGGCGCCGACGTCACCTACGGCACGAACAACGAGTTCGGCTTCGACTACCTGCGCGACAACATGGTCCAGGACACGGCCGACCGCGTCGCACGCGGCCTGTCGTACGCGATTGTCGACGAGGTCGACTCGATCCTCATCGACGAGGCGCGCACGCCGCTGATCATCAGCGGCCAGGCCGAAGACCACACCGAGATGTACGTCCGCATCAACGCGGTCGTGCCGCAGCTGAAGAAGCAGATCGGCGAGCTCGACCTGCGCACCGGCGAGGGCGTCATCGAGCCCGGGGACTTCACCGTCGACGAGAAGACGCACCAGGTCTTCCTCACCGAAGACGGGCACGAGAACGCCGAGCGGCTGCTGCGCGAAGCGGGCCTCCTGGTCGAGGGCGCGAGCCTGTACGACCCGGCCAACATCACCCTCATGCACCACGTCTACGCGGCGCTGCGTGCCAGGCACCTCTACAACCGCGACCAGCACTACGTCGTGCAGCGCGGGGCCGACGGCGACATGGAGGTCGTCATCGTCGACGAGTTCACCGGCCGCCTCATGACGGGCCGGCGCTGGAGCGACGGCCTGCACCAGGCGGTCGAAGCCAAGGAAGGCGTGCCGATCCAGAGCGAGAACCAGACGCTCGCCTCGATCACCTTCCAGAACTACTTCCGCATGTACGGCAAGCTCTCCGGCATGACCGGCACGGCCGACACCGAGGCCTACGAGTTCCAGGAGATCTACGGTCTCGAGACGGTCGTCATCCCGCCCAACCTGCCGACCATCCGCAAGGACGAGCTCGACCTCGTCTACAAGACCGCGCGCGAGAAGTTCGAGGCGGTGATCGAGGACATCCGCGACTGCCACACGCGCGGCCAGCCGGTGCTCGTCGGCACGACGTCGATCGAGAACTCGGAGCTGCTCTCGGGCCTGCTGCAAAAGGCCAAGCTCACGCGTGCCGTGCTCAACGCCAAGCAGCACGCCAAGGAGGCCGAGATCGTCGCCCAGGCCGGCCGCCCTGGCGTGATCACGATCGCCACCAACATGGCCGGCCGCGGCACCGACATCGTTCTCGGTGGCAACGTCGAGAACCAGATCAAGATCATCGACGCCGATCCGGCGATCCCGGCCGAGGAAAAGCTCGCGCGCGCGCAGAAGCTGAAGGACGAGTGGCAGGGCCTGCACGATGCCGTCAAGGCGCAGGGGGGTCTGCGCATCATCGCCACCGAGCGCCACGAGAGCCGGCGCATCGACAACCAGCTGCGCGGCCGCTCCGGCCGCCAGGGCGACCCGGGCTCGTCGCGCTTCTACCTGAGCCTCGACGACTCGCTGATGCGCATCTTCGCCGGCGAGCGGGTGCGGGCGATCATGGAGCGGCTGAAGATGCCCGACGGCGAGGCCATCGAGGCCGGCATCGTCACGCGCTCGATCGAAGGCGCGCAGCGCAAGGTCGAGGCGCGCAACTTCGACATCCGCAAGCAGCTGCTCGAGTACGACGACGTCGCCAACGACCAGCGCAAGGTGATCTACCAGCAGCGCAACGACATCCTCGAGGCACCGAGTCTGGTCGCGCAGATCGCCAACCTGCGCCGCAGCACGATGGAAGACATCGTGCGCACCTTCGTGCCGGTGCAGACGGTCGAGGAGCAGTGGGACCTGCCCGGGCTGGAGAAGGTCCTGCGGGAGGAGTGGCAACTCGACGTCGGCCTCGCCGCCGAGGTGGAGAAGAGCGACTCGATCACCGACGAGGACATCGCCGAGAAGGTCACGCAGGCGGCGGACGCGCTTTTTGACGCGAAGATCGAGCGGGTCGGCCTCGAGAGCTTCACGCCCTTCATGCGCATGATCCTGCTGCAGTCGATCGACCAGCACTGGCGCGAGCACCTGGCCGCGCTCGACTACCTGCGCCAGGGCATCCACCTGCGCGGCTACGCGCAGAAGAACCCGAAGCAGGAATACAAGCGCGAGGCCTTCGAGCTGTTCTCGCAGATGCTCGACGTCGTGAAGATGGACGTGACGCGCATCCTCATGAACGTGCGCATCCAGTCGGAGGAAGAGGTCGCGCAGGCGGCCGCGGCCATCGAGCAGCGCGCCGAGAACATCAGCAACATCACCTACACGCATCCGAACGACGACGGCAGCGTGTCGGAAGACCGCGACACGGCGGTGGCCGCCGACGCCGCGCTCGGCGCGGTCGCCGCGGCCATGGCGTCATCGCGCAGCTCGAACCTGCCGAAGGTCGGGCGCAACGACCCCTGCCCGTGCGGCAGCGGCAAGAAGTACAAGCAGTGCCACGGCAAGCTCGCCTGACGGTCACGTCGGTGGGGCAGGCGGCGGGGCGAAGGCGCGGCCGAGCATGGCCGAGAGGATCGACATCCGGACCGGCTTCTCGCTGAAGCCGAGGTTGTGGGCGCGGACCGCATCGGCGATGTCGGCCTCGTCGACCCTCCCGGAGAGAACCTGCGCCGTGAGGACGATGATCGGGCAGGTGGCGTCGGCCGCGCGCAGCGCCGCGATCAGCTCCAGCGCGCTCGTCTCGCCGACGATCCAGTCGACGACGTAGCCGTCGTAGGAGACGAGCTGGCTGCTCTTGAGCAGCGCCGGCGAGTCGTAGAAGGGCCGGGCGTCGTAGCCGCTCGCGGCCAGGTGCTCGCAGATGGTGTCCGTCAGGTCCTCGTCGTCGTCGAGGACGGCGACGACCTTCCTCGCGGCGGCGCCCGGCCGGGGCTCGATGCGATCGACGCGGTAGACGGGGCTCGCGGTCGCTTCGCTGGCGCCCACCGCAGCCCAGCCGGACGGCGTGCGGACCGCGACCACCGACTCCTCCCCCGGGTTCTCGAGGACATCGCCGATCCAGAGGCGGCACGCGACCGTTGAGTTGCCGATCGTAATGACGCCGGGCACCTCGTCGCTCGCCCGCCGCTGCCCGAGCGCCACCACCTGTTCGACGTTTTCGCCGAACAAGGCGCCGACCCGCTCGAGCTCCTCGAGGGTCCACGGCGCGGCGCCGGAGAGGCGCCGGTGTGCCTGCGAGTACGACAGCCCCATGGCGTCGGCGAGCCAGGCGGACTGACGGTACTTGGGCAGGCCGTGTCGCTCCATCAAGGCGCGTACGCACCGGACGGCCAGCGGAGGCTCGTCGGCCGAAGCAGGGCGCGGATCGTCGTCGGGCACGGTATCTCGCGTGAAACGGAAGGGTTTGGTCTAGGGAATACGCTATCGGCGCAATAACTTGCTTGTCACGACAAATATTGCCCGGTACATTGTCTTCAAGCGCAAGGAATGTAACCGGGGACCGCCTCGATGACCAGTGCCTGCTCGATGGAGGTTCCCGGTACACAAGGACCAGCGTCGCCGGGCGGGAACACGACCGGCCTGTCCGGGACGCCGCTCCGCTCGGCACTCCAGGCCCTGTCGCTGCTGGCCCGCCTGCATCACGTCCGGGCGGACCCCGACCTGCTCCTCCATCAGCTCGGCAGCAGCGCTGCCGACCGAGCCAGCGTCGAAGCAGTCCTGCACGGGGCACGTCACCTCGGGCTGAAGGCGAAGGCGGTCCAGTGCGCTCCGAGCCGGCTTGCCATGACGCCGTTGCCCGCTCTGGCATGGCTCGAGGACGGCCGGGTCGTCGTTCTCGCCCAGTGCGGCGGCCAGCGCGTGCTCTACCAGGACCCGTCGGCGGCGGGTCCGGGGGCGCGCCCCGTGATCGAGCCGCTCGCCGTGTTCACCGAGCGCTGGAGCGGCGTGCTCGTCCTGATCGCCAGCCGCGCGAGCATGACCGGCGGTCTCGCGCGATTCGATTTCAGCTGGTTCATCCCGAGCCTCGTCAAGTACCGCGCCTTGTTCGGCGAGGTTTTGCTCATCTCGATTTTCCTGCAGCTGTTCGCGCTGGTCACGCCGCTGTTCTTCCAGGTCGTGATGGACAAGGTGCTCGTCCACCGCGGCCTGACCACGCTCGATGTCCTCGTCATCGGGCTGGTCGTGGTGATGCTGTTCGAGAGCATCCTGACCAGCCTGCGAACCTACGTGTTCAGCCATACCACCAGCCGGATCGACGTCGAGCTTGGCGCGCGGCTGTTCCGGCATCTGCTGAACCTGCCCCTGGCCTACTTCCAGTCCCGCCGCGTCGGCGACTCGGTGGCGCGTGTCCGCGAGCTCGAGAACATCCGCGGCTTCCTGACCGGCAACGCGATGACGCTGGTGATCGATGTCGTCTTCTCGGTCGTGTTCATCGCGGTGATGTTCGCGTACAGCGTGCCGCTCACCCTGATCGTCCTGGCCAGCCTGCCGCTCTACCTGGTGCTGAGCCTGCTGATGATCCCGTGCCTGCGGGCGCGCCTGGACGAGAAGTTCGCCCGGGGCGCAGAGAACCAGGCGATGCTGGTCGAGGCGGTGACCGGTATCCAGACGGTGAAGGCGAGCGCGCTCGAGCCGTCGATGTCGCGGCGCTGGGACACCCAGCTCGCGGCCTACGTGTCGGCGAGCTTCCGGACGCAGACGCTGGCGAGCTACGGGCACGAGGGCGTCAACCTCATCGGCAAGCTGGCCGGTGCGGCGATGCTCTGGTACGGCGCCCGCTTGGTCCTGGAACAGCAGCTGACCGTCGGCCAGTTCGTCGCCTTCAACATGTTCGCGCAGCGTGTCGCCCAGCCGATCATGCGCATGGCGCAGCTGTGGACCGACTTCCAGCAGACGGGCATCTCGATGGCGCGGCTCGGCGACATCCTCAACACCCGCACGGAGGTGCCGGCCGCATCGGCGGCGCAGCTGCCGACGCTGCGCGGCCGGATCCAGTTCGACGCGGTGACGTTTCGCTACCGACCCGAAGCAGCGCCGGTGCTGCACGAGCTCGGCATCGACGTCCGGCCGGGAGAGGTGCTGGGCATCGTCGGGCGCAGCGGCTCGGGGAAGAGCACCCTGACCAAGCTCGTGCAGAGGCTCTACGTTCCGGAGCAGGGCCGCGTCCTGGTGGACGGCACCGACATCAGCCTCATCGATGCCGCGCAGCTGCGCCGGCAGATCGGCGTGGTACTTCAGGAAAACCTGCTCTTCAACCGCAGTGTCCGCGAGAACATCGCCATCACCGATCCGGGCGCATCGCTCGATGCCGTCGTGAAGGTCGCGACGCTGGCCGGAGCGCACGAGTTCATCGCCGAGCTGCCCGAGGGCTACGACACGGTCGTGGGCGAGCAGGGCGCCAACCTGAGCGGCGGGCAGCGCCAGCGGATCGCCATTGCCCGGGCCCTCTTCACGCAACCGCGCATCCTGATCCTCGACGAAGCGACGAGCGCGCTCGACTACGAAAGCGAGGCGATCCTGCAGCGCAACATGGCTGCCATCTGCCGGGGCCGCACCGTCATCGTCATCGCGCATCGGCTCAGCTCGGTGCGCCATGCCGACCGCATCGTCGTCATGGACAGGGGCCGTGTCGTCGAGGCCGGATCGCACGACGAGCTGCTTCGGCAAGCGCGCGGCCTCTATGCGCACCTGTGGGCGATGCAGTCCGGATCGCCCGGTCGGCTGCCGGAGGGGGCGGAGGGCGCGACCACGGCGGAGCCGGTGTGCGTGCCGGGGCTGGCCTGAGATGCACGTCGCAGCGACGCCCCCGCCATCACCGAGACACCCGGCCCTGGGGCTCGCCGCACGCCACGCGGCGGTGCTGGCCGCCGCGTGGAGCGCCCGCGGCGAGCTGGCCGGCCCGAGCCGCCTGGCCGACGAGGCCGCCTTCCTGCCGGCGGCGCTCAGCCTGCAGGAAACGCCTCCGCATCCGGCGCCACGGCGGACCGCCCGGGTGGTCTGCGCGCTGTTCGCCGCTGCGCTTCTGTGGGCGTGCCTCGGCGAGATCGACATCGTCGCCGTGGCGCCCGGGCGGATCGTCGTGAGCGACCGCACGAAGACCTTGCAGCCGCTGGAGGCGGGCGTGGTGCGACGCGTGCTGGTCAAGGACGGCGACCGCGTCGCTTCCGGTCAGGTGCTGGTGGAGCTCGATGCCACGCACGCCGTCGCCGACGGCGCGAGCCTGCGCGAGCAGCTGGCATCTGCCGAGTCGGAGGAGCTGCGCAGCCGCGCGCTGCAGGCCGCGTTGAAGCACGCGCGGCTTCCACCGCGACCGAACCTCGAGGGTCCTTCCGCCGGCCACGTCGACCATGCGGCCCGCCTCGACACGGAGTGGAACGACGTCCGGGCCCGGCTGGCCAGGCACGACGCCGAGCAGGGGCGACGCCAGGCGGAGATCGGGACCGTCCGCGAGCTGGTGGGCAAGCTGGAGGCGACGCTTCCGATCGCCCGCGCCCGCGAGGCTGATTTCCACCGCCTGATCGAGCAGGGCTTCATGTCGCACCATGCCGGCCAGGACCGCACGCGCGAGCGCATCGAGCAGGAACGCGACCTCGCCATGCAGACGGCGAGGCTCGCCGAAGCGCGTGCGGCGTTGAACGAAGCCGAGCGAAGCCGGAGCGCCTACCTGGCCGAGACGCAACGCTCGCTCGCTGAGCGGGGCGCCCAGGCTGCCCTCAAGCGCCAGCAGCTGACCCAGGAGCTGACCAAGACCGAGCAGCGTTCGCAGCTCACGCAAATGACGGCACCCGTCTCGGGCACGGTGCAGCAGGTGGCGGTGCACACCGAAGGCGGCGTCGTCACGCCGGCGCAGGTGCTGATGGTCATCGTGCCGAGCGACTCGGTGGTGACGGCGGAAGTGGCGATCGACAACAAGGACATCGGCTTCGTCCTTGCGGGTTTAGAGGCGCAGATCAAGCTGGAGACATTCCCCTTCACGCGCTACGGCACCATCCCCGCGCGAGTGAAGACCCTCACCGCCGACGCCGTGACCGACGACAAGCGGGGCGCCTACTTCCCGGCCAGCCTGACCCTCGGCCGGTCGAGCATCGATGTCGACGGCAGGCAGATCAACCTAGGCCCGGGCATGAACGTCACGGCGGAGATCAGGACGGGCCGCCGCCGCGTCATCGACTATCTGCTGAGTCCCGTGCAGCGTGCGCGTGCCGAGAGCCTGGGGGAGCGCTGATGCGCCTGCTCGTCGTGCACCAGAACTTCCCGGGTCAGTTCGGGCACCTGGTGGCAGCGTGGGCGGCGCGGCCGGGCTGGGATGTGCGGGCGATCGGCCGCGACACGGCGCCCGGCCTGGCGGGCTTCGAAGCGCTCCTGCGCTATCGACCCGCGCGCGACGGGCACGCCACCCAGCACCGGTACCTGCGCCAGATGGAAGCGGCGACGCTGCATGGCCAAGAGGTCGCCCGCGTCATGCTGAGGCTGCGCCACGCGGGCTTCACGCCGGAAGCGATTCTGGCCCATCCGGGCTGGGGCGAGACGCTGTATGCGAAGGACGTGTTCCCGGACGCGCGGCTCGTTCATTACTGCGAGTGGTTCTACAACGCCGAGGGCGCCGACCTGGGCTTCGATCCCGAGTTCCCGCTCACCTTCGACGACCGCGCCCGCGTCCGGACCTGGAACGCGCTGCACACGCTCAACCTGGCGCACTGCGACGCGGGAGTGGCGCCCACGCACTGGCAGAAGGGCCAGCACCCCGAGGCATTCCAGCCCCGGATCCTGGTGCAGCACGAGGGCATCGCCACGCACGAACTACGGCCCGACCCTGAGGCGACCTTGCGCATGCCGAACGGCACGGTGCTGAAGACGGGCGATCCGGTCCTGACCTACGTCGCCCGCAATCTCGAGCCGTACCGCGGCTTCCACGTCTTCATGAGGGCGCTGGAGCGCATCCAGAAAGCGCACCCCACCTGCCAGGCGGTGATCGTCGGTGGCGACGAGATCAGTTACGGCCGGAGGCCGGCAGACGCGGCCCATTGGCGCGAGAAGATGCTGCGCGAGGTGTCGCTAGACCCGACGCGCACTCACTTCCTGGGCCGCATACCGCGCGCCGACTATCTTCGGGTGCTGCAGGTCTCGGCCGCGCACCTCTACCTCACCTACCCCTTCGTCCCGAGCTGGTCCTTGCTGGAAGCCGCGGCGTGCCAGGCACCGATCCTGGCGGCGGACGTCGCCCCGGTGCGCGAAGTCCTCGGTGCGCGCGCCGGCGCGCCTTTCCTGTTCGACTTCTTCGACCTCGACGCCCTGGTCGAGCGGGCGCTGGCCCGGCTCGGCGACAGGGGCTCGCCGCCTCGTTTCGAGGCCCGCATGGAGCGCTTCGAGGTCCGGCATGCGATCCCGGCCTACGACCGGCTGATTTCGGGGGCCGAACCTGCCATCGCGCCCGTCGGCGCCGGGCTCGATCGAGCCGTCGAGGCTCCTGCGACCCGGTTTCCTCAACCCGCCTAGAAAGGACGACTCCATGAAGGCCCTTCTCATCGATGACCATCCCCTCGTCCTGTCGGCGCTCGGTGCCGTCCTCCAGCGGCTGACGCCGGACGTCGCGAGCGTGGGCGTGCAGACGGCGAGGGCGGCGCGCGAGGCGCTCGAGTCCGACAGCGGTTTCGACCTCATCCTGCTGGACCTCCAGCTGGGCGACGCCGACGGGTTCGAGGTCCTGATCCAGCTCCGAGCGGACCACCCTGCGATACCCGTCATCGTCGTCTCGGCGTCGGACAGCAACGACGACGTGTCGCGCGCCATCTTCCTCGGCGCGATGGGCTTCGTTCCCAAGCGCGCGAGCAACGAGGTCCTGATCGAGGCCTTGCACCGGGTCATGGCAGGGGCGATCTACGTTCCCCCGATGGAGATGCGCTCGCATGGGGTGCACGCCGTTCGCCCGCGCGACAGGAGCGGGCCAGAAGGGGGAGAGCCGGGCCCGTGGTCGGCAGTCGCTGCCGAGCGACACGTTCTCGCGTCGACCGGGCTGACGCCGCGCCAGATCGACGTACTCGAGCTGCTGCTCCAGGGCCAGTCCAACAAGCTGATCGCGCGGGCCCTGCACCTGTCCGTCGAGACGGTCAAGGATCACGTCGCTGCCGTGCTGCGCTCGCTCAATGTCAGCACGCGTACCCAGGCCGTGCTCGCCGCGGGGCAGATCCTGCGGCCGGGCTCGCAGCTGGGGTACGGCCGGCCTCGCGACGTCGCCCGCCCCGGCTGAGCGTCGCCGGTCAGGCCTCGTCCAGCCAGAGGCCGGGCTGGCTCGGCCGCGACAGGTACGCACCGCCCGTCAACGCCTGGCGAAGCGCGGCATGGTCCACCGGCTTGGCGAGCACTGCATCGAATGTCTCACCGGGGGCCATGCTGCCGGCGGCTGCGCTGATCCCGATGAAGCGTGACCTGGCGTTCGGACCGCTTCCGCGTCGCGTCTCCGCAGCCAGCTCCACGCCGCTCTTGACCGGCATCTCGACGTCGAAGACGACGATGTCGTAGCGGCGGCTGGCCAGCAGGTTGGCCGCCACGGCCGTCGACGCCGCACGGTCGCACTCGAACCCCAGCTCGTCGATGACGCTGGTCAGGGCGTCGAGGACATCCTGCCGGTCGTCCACGACCAGGACGCGTTGCGTGGCGTGCTCCAGCGGCTCGGCCGAATCTTCCTTCTCGACCGGTTCCGCCGGCACCTCCAGCTTGAACGTCGTTCCCTTGCCGAGGTGGCTCGTCACCGCGATCGTGCCTCCGAGCAGGTCGACGAGCGTTCGGACGATGGCCAGCCCGAGGCCCGAGCCCTTTCCGCGCCGCTCGTCGCCGGCGAGGGTCTTGTCGGGCACGAAGAGGGTGGGCAGCGCCGCCTCCGGTATCCCGGGGCCGGTATCGGCGACGCTGAAGCGCAAGCGCCGCGCCGCGGCGTCGTACGGATGCAGCGTCACCCGCACCTGGCCCTTCTCCGTGTAGCGGATGGAGTTGATCAGGAGGTTGGTCAGCACCTGATCGATGCGCGCTGCATCGGCGATGACGAAGATGGGCCCGTCCGGCAGGCCGACGGTGAGTTCGAGCTCGCTCGCATTCGCAAGCTCGCGTGCCCCGTCGACCAGCGCCTCCACCAGAGCGGTCGCCTCGAAGGGCTCGGGGTTCACCTCGAGCCGGCCCGCTTCGCCCCGGGCCAGCGTGAGCAGATCCCTCAGCTGCGTGTTGAGCAGCAAGGACGAGCGTCTCATGCGCGCGACGAGATCAGCGTCGCTCGCCTGCAGGTGGCCATGCCGCATTTCGATCAGGTCGAGGGCCGAGACGATGCCCTGCAGCGGCGAGCGCAGTTCGTGGCTGACCTTGGAGAGGAAGGCGCTTCGTGCGGCGGAGGCCTCGTGGAGGGCAGCAAGGCGTGCGCGCTCGGTTTCGATCGCCCTGACGTTGTGGATTCGCCGAATCAACGAGTGGAAAAGGACAGGCACCAAGAGAAGCATGAGCACGAGCGATGCGGTCAGGGCAGCCTCGTTCCTGAAGAATGGGTTGCCCAGAAGTAGCGGTACTGCCGCCAGAGATGCGGTCCAAGCTAGGTACATGGTTCTAACGCCGTAGCGCAGGCCACATCGCACAACCACGACGATCAGGACCGGGTAGAGAAACGCAAAGGTATGGGGGTCTTGAACCAGTATGCCGACGATGACGAGAGGATCTAGAACCAGGAACAGGTAGAGGCCGTAAACAGCAGCGGTAGGTCTGAGCTCGAGGGCATGGCGATGAATGAGTGCCATCCCACTAAGCAGACCGATGAAAACCACAAACCAGGTACTGGCTTGAACCTGCTTTCCCAGCATGTACTGAATCGCCCAGATACCACTGACCGCAAGGGCAATGGCGGCGCGATGGAATGCTCTATCTCTCTCTTGCTCGGCGAGATCGGGATGTGAGTGCGCGTCGAGCACAGTGCCGAGAATTGCCGAGACTTTCCCCCGAGCTGCCATTGCGAAATTCATTCGACGGGTGGAAGGTGGCGACAATCGCACGATGCGTACTGATAAGGAGTATGACTTCCAGAGCAGCACTCGCATGCGATGCGACCAGTGAGAAGCATCGCGAACGCGCGGCAAGGCATCGTGCATGGTTCTTCCGGCCGACTCTTGCAGATATGCTAGCCAGCATGAACGAGCAGTTGTCGTCAGACAGCGGCGCCCGGCGCGAACTGTTGCGTCCTGCGCTTCATAATTCGACGCGAAGTGTCTTGCTGCTTGTGGCTGCGGTCAGTGTCATCGTCGTGATGGGCGTTGACGCCGACCGGCGCGGGGCAAGTGTCATCGCGGGTGTCGTGGGCCTGCTTGGAGCTGCATGGCGTCTTTGGATCGGCCATCGCTACTTCGATGTCAGTTCACTCACTGCGCCGGAACTGGACCGAGCAGAACGTGAGCTAGAGGGCAACGCGGCAGCTTCGGGGTTGCTTTGGGCGGTTGCCACGATCGGCATCTATCCGTACTTGCAAGGCACGACAAGTACGACCTACGTGAGCATGATTTTCGGCTCTATCACAGTGGCCGCCTTTTTCATGACGCTGGTCGGCCGCTCGTTCGCGATCCTCGCTGCGATGCAGCTGACCGTACTGGTCGCGGTGAGCCTGTTCGTCCCCGCAGTTCATTCCTGGCCCTTGGCGGTGCTAGCGATGATTTTTGGCGCGACGGTCTTCAGAGCATCGAAGGAACTGAAGTCGACCGCCTTGCGCGCGATCGCGCACAGCCAGGAAGCAGATGCCGCAAATGAGCTCTTGCGACGTGCCAAGGAAGCCGCGGAATCGGCAAACCTTGCCAAGTCGCAGTTCTTGGCGACGATGAGCCACGAGATCCGGACGCCGAT
>NZ_JANODC010000518.1:0-11541 GCF_031412495.1 Rhizobacter sp.
GTGGAGCGTGCCGCCGCTGCACGCCCGCTTCATCGCTGCGATCTATCTCGCCGGCCTGCTCGCGATGGCCTGGAGCTTCTTCGCCGGCAGCGTCGCCGAAGTGCGGATCCCGATCGCCCTGGCGGCGCTGTGGACCGGCGCCTTGCTGCTCGTCTCGATGCTGCACCTCGGTGAGTTCGACTTCGCGAAGCCGCAGGTGGGTTTCTGGATGTTCGCGTACGCGGTCTTCCCGGTCTGGGGCGGCTGGCTCTACGTCAAGGGCGGGGCCGCCGCGGCCGCCCGGCCGCGGCCCGACCTGACCCTCCTCCTCGTGGCATCCCTGTGCCTGCTCCTCGCCGCTGCCCTCCTGGTCGCGCCGGAGACGATGGTCAAGGCCTGGCCGTGGAAGGTGTCGCCGCTGCTGGCAAGCATCTATGCCGGCCAATTCTTCGCCTACGGCGTCTGCGCCGTCCTGCTGGCGCGCGAGGCGCGGCCGGAGGCGCGACGCATCGTCCTCGCCAGCATGCTCGCGTTCACGCTGCTCGCCGTCGTGGCCTCGCTCCTGCACCGCGGCCTGTTCCGCTTCGATGGCCCGGCCGCATGGGTCTGGTTCGGCGGCTTCGGCCTTGCCGGCGCGGTGCTCGCGTCGCGGCTGCTGCAGCGGCCCCGCCTCGCACCCGCCTGAGCCGCGGCTCGAGGCCGCCAAACTGCATCTCGTCGGACCGGCCTCGCGCCGGCCGCCGGCTTATCCGAGCATGCCGCGAGCTTGCACCACCCGCGGCATGAACCACCTCTGTCTCTTCGTCTCGGCCGGCACCACCGAGGCGGCCCGCATCCGGCGCGGCATCGAGCCATGCGGCTTCCGGATCGTCGGCGCCGAGGGGCTGGGAGCGGCCATCGACGCCTTGCGCCAGTGGCGCTTCGACGCCGTGGTCCTCGACGCGCACGGCCTCGGCTCGGGCAGCGTCAACGGCGTGCGCCTCTTGCGTGCCCGCTGCGCCGCGCCCATCGTCGTGCTCGACCCGGCCGGCAGCGAGGAACGCCAGCTGCAGTGCCTGGCCGCCGGAGCGACGGACATCGTCGAGCTCGCCGCCTCGCCGCGCCTGGTCGGCTCGAAGCTGCGCCAGCTCGTGCAGGCGGTGGCCGCGCACCGGCCGCTGCTGCCGCAGGAGCTTCGGGTCGGCAGCCTGAGCCTCGATCCGGCCAGCGGCAGCGCCCACGTCGACGGCGTTCCCCTCGACCTTGCCGCCGCCGAGTTCGACACCCTCTTCGTGCTCGTGGCGCGCGCCGGCCAGCTCGTCGGCCGCGACGAACTGGCCGGGCCGTCGTCGGCAAAGGCGGCGGTCGGGCGCAGCGTCGACACCCGCATCTACCGCCTCCGCCGGCACCTCCGGGCGGCCGGTGCGACGGAGCTCGAGCTGGCGACAGTGCACGGGCGCGGCTACCGGCTGTCGCTGGCCCTGCCGAGCCCGGCCCGCGCTGCCCGGCCGCCGCTGCGGTCGGCCGAGCAGCAAACGAACGGACCGGTCAGCGAGCGCCGAAGCTGGCGCCCTTGAACAGGTCCTTGAACTCGCGCGGCTGCGAGCGCCAGTACTGGTGCGGCGCCGTCACGCTCGCGCCGAGCTTCGCCGCGGCGTGCCACGGCCAGCGCGGGTCGTAGAGCATGGCCCGGGCCAGCGCCACGGCGTCGGCCTGGCCGCTGGCGACGATGGCTTCGGCCTGCTCCGGCTCGGTGATCAGGCCGACCGCGATCGTCGGCAGGCCGATCTCGGCCTTCATCCGCTGCGCGAACGGCACCTGGTAGGCGGGCCCCACCGGGATCGACTGCTGCGGCGAGACGCCGCCGCTCGAGACGTGGATGGCGGCACAGCCGCGCGCCTTCAGGGCGCGGGCGAAGGCGACCGCGCCGTCGATGTCCCACGCGCCGGGGACCCAGTCGGTCGCCGAGACGCGCACCCAGACCGGCTTGTCGGCGGGGAACGCGGCCCGCACCGCATCGAACACCTCGAGCGGGAAGCGGAGCCGGTTCTCGAGGCTGCCGCCGTAGTCGTCGTCGCGCCGGTTGCCGAGCGGCGACAGGAACTGGTGCAGGAGGTAGCCATGCGCGGCGTGCACCTCGATGCCGTCGAGGCCGAGGCGGGCGGCGCGGCGCGCCGCTTCGCCGAACTCGGCGCGGACGCGGTCGAGCCCGGCGCGGTCGAGGGCGTGCGGCGCGTCCTCGTGCGGCGAGTGCGGCACGGCCGAGGGCGCCACCGCGCGCCAGCTGCCCGGCTCGCCGAGGCGGATCTGCGCACCGCCTTCCCACGGCGCCCGGCTCGACGCCTTGCGGCCGGCGTGGGCGAGCTGGATCGCCAGCGGCATCGCCGACTGGCCGCGGACGGCGGCCAGGACGCGGGCCAGCGCCGACTCGTTGCTGTCCGAGTAGAGGCCGAGGTCGCCCGGGCTGATGCGCCCGGCTGCCGACACCGCCGTGGCCTCGAGGATCAGCAGCCCGGCGCCCGACAGGGCGAGGTGGCCGAGGTGGATCAGGTGCCAGTCGGTGGCCCGCCCGTCGCTGGCCGAGTACTGGCACATGGGGGCGATGACGATGCGGTTGTCGAGGCGGAGGTCGCCGATCCGCCAGGGTTCGAAGAGATGGCTCATCGCACCGGATTGTCCGCATGGCCGGGGCTCGCCGCTGCCGGCCGTGCGCTGGCCAGGGCTGCGCCGTCCGGCGCCGGCACGGGCGACCTGCCGGCGCGGCTGCGGATCAGGCGCGGATCGAACATGTCGCGCAGGCCGTCGCCCATCAGGTTGAGGCCGAGCACGGTGAGGGCGATCGCCACGCCGGGGTAGACCGCGAGCTGCGGCGCCTGGAAGAGCTGCGTCTGCGCCTCGTTGAGCATCCGCCCCCACGACGGCGTCGGCGGCTGGGTGCCGAGGCCGAGGTAGCTGAGTGCCGCCTCGGCCAGGATGGCGAGGGCGAACTGGATCGTCGCCTGCACGATCAGGATCGGCAGGATGTTCGGCAGCACGTGCTCGAGCGTGATCTGCAGCTCGCCCTTGCCGAGGGCGCGCGCCGCGGTGACGAACTCGCGCGAGCGGACCACGAGCGCGCTGGCGCGCGTGATGCGGATGAACACCGGCACGTTGAAGATGCCGATGGCGACGATCGAGGTGACCAGCCCCGGCCCGTAGATGGCGGTCAGCATGATCGCCGAGAGCAGCGCCGGGAAGGCGAAGCTGAAGTCGGCGAAGCGCATCACCAGCTCCTCGATCCAGCCGCGCTTCACGGCGGCGAGCAGGCCGAGCATGACGCCGAAGGCCACGCCGATGCCGACGGCGATCAGGCCGACGGCGATCGAGACCCGGCTGCCGACGATGAGGAGCGAAACGATGTCGCGCCCGAAGCCGTCGGTTCCGAGCCAGTGCGCGGCGCTCGGCGGCTGCAGCTTGCGGGGGATGTCGATCTCGGCCGCCGGGTACGGCGTCCAGAAGTACGAGAGCAGGGCGACGCCGATCAGCAGCGCCACCAGGGTGCCGCCGATCAGGAAGCTCGCCGACGCGCGCCGTCTCATGCGCTGCGCAGCCTGAGACGCGGATCGATGACGACGTAGAGCACGTCGACGACGAAGTTGATGAGGACCACGGTGCCGGCGAGCAACATCACGACGTTGCGGACGACGACGAGGTCGCGGTTGGCGATCGCCTGGAAGACGAGCCGGCCGAGCCCCGGCAGCGAGAAGACCTGCTCGATCACGACCGTGCCGGTGAGCAGGTTAGCGAACTGCAGGCCCATCACTGTCAGCACCGGCACCATGGCGTTGCGCATGACATGGCCCCAGAGCACGCCGCGCGGCGATGCGCCCTTGGCGCGGGCGGTGCGGACGAAGTCCTCGCGCAGCACGTCGAGCACGGCCGAGCGGACGATGCGGGTCAGGATCGAGGCCTGCACCACGGCCAGCGCGACGGCCGGGAGCACCAGGGCGCGCACGGCGGCGAAGGGGCCGCCGCCGTCGTCCGTGCTCCAGCCGGGAAAGCCGCCGGCCGAGAACCAGCGCAGCTTCACCGCGAAGGCGAGGATGAGGAGGATGGCGAACCAGAAGTTCGGAATGGCGATGCCGATCTGGCTCGCCGCCATCACGCTCACGTCGCCGATGCGCTGGTGGCGCGACGCGGCGAAGAGCCCGAGCGCGAAGGCGAGCACGGTCGTCAGGGCCATGGCCATCAGCGCCAGCGGCACGGTCACGACGAGCCGCTCGGCGACGAGCTGCGTGATCGGCGTGTCGTAGGCGATGCTGAGGCCGAGCTCGCCGGTGACGAGGCCCTTCATCCAGTCGAAATAGCGGACCGAGGGCGGCCGGTCGAGGCCGAGCTTGGCGCTCAGCGCCGCGATCGACTCCGGGGTCGCGCTCTCGCCCAGCATGACCTCGGCGACGTTGCCGGGAAGGACGTCGAGGACCGTGAAGATCACGATCGAGGCGGCGAGCAGGGTGAGGGCGAAGCTCGCGAAGCGCTTGGCGAGAAAGAAGCTGATGTGGGTTGCTCCGCGTGCCTCTCTATGATGGCGCAAGATCGATCCTGGCCGCCTCGGCAGCCATCGGAGGCAGCCCATGAACGCAGCGCGAGATTCCTTCATCCCGTTCCCCACCGACCGCGTCCTGATCGGCGGCGAGTGGCGCGCCGCCGAGGCCGGCGCGACGCTGCCGCTCGAGGATCCGTCCGACGGCTCGCCGCTGGCGCGGATCGCCCGCGGCGGCGCCGCCGACATCGACGCCGCGGTGGCTGCGGCGCGTGCGGTGCTCGAATCGGGCGCCACCGGCTCGTGGGGCCGGCTCGCCGCCTTCGAGCGCGGCCGCATCCTCGCCGCCATCGGCCGCAAGGTGCTGGAGAACGTCGAGCTGCTGGCCCGTCTGGAGGTGCACGACGTCGGCAAGCCGCTCAAGCAGGCGCGCGCCGACGCCGTCGCGCTGGCCCGCTACTGCGAGTTCTACGGCGGCGCCGCCGACAAGGTGCACGGCGAGACGCTGCCCTTCGCCGCCGGCTACACGGCCCTGACACTGCGCGAGCCGCACGGCGTCACCGGCCACATCGTGCCCTGGAACTACCCGATGCAGATCGTCGGCCGCAGCGTCGGCGCGGCCCTGGCGATGGGCAACGCCTGCGTGCTGAAGCCGGCCGAGGAGGCGTGCCTGACGGTGCTCGCCTTCGCCCGCATCGCCGAGGAGGCCGGCCTGCCGCCGGGCGCGCTCAACGTCGTGCCCGGTCTCGGCGAGGAAGCGGGGGCGGCCCTGTCGGCGCACCCGGACGTGAACCACGTCTCCTTCACCGGCTCGGTGGCGACCGGCGCGCTGGTGCAGATCGCGGCGGCCCGCAACGCCGTGCCGGTGACGCTCGAGCTCGGCGGCAAGAGCCCGCAGATCGTCTTCGCCGACGCCGACCTCGACGCGGCCCTGCCCTTCCTCGTCAACGCCGGCATCCAGAACGCCGGGCAGACCTGCTCGGCGGCGTCGCGCATCCTGGTCGAGCGGCCGGTCTTCGAGGCCGTGCGCTCGCGCATGGCCGAGCGCTACCGGGCCCTTCGCGTCGGCCCGGCGGCGAGCGACCTCGACCTCGGCCCGGTCATCTCGGGCCGGCAGAAGGAAGGGATCGACCGCTACCTGGCCCTGGCGCGCGACGGCGGCCTGGCCTTCGCGGCGCAGGGCGAGATCGTCGCCGACGCACCCGGCGGCGGCCACTACGTGCGGCCAACGCTGATCGATGCGGTCCCGCCGGAGCACGCGCTGGCGCAGGAGGAAGTCTTCGGGCCGGTGCAGGTGCTGATCGCCTTCGACGGCGAAGCGGAGGCGATCGCCATCGCCAACGGCACGAAGTACGGCCTGGTCGCCGGCGTCTGGACACGCGACGGCGGCCGGCAGATGCGCATGGCGCGGGCCCTGAAGTGCGGCCAGGTCTTCGTCAACAACTACGGCGCCGGCGGCGGCATCGAGCTGCCGTTCGGCGGCGTCAAGCACTCGGGGCACGGCCGCGAGAAGGGCTTCGAGGCGCTGTACGGCTTCTCGACGCTGAAGACCGTCGCCATCCAGCACGGCTGAGGGAAGGGCACATCATGCGACTCGAGGGAAAGGTGGCGATCGTCACCGGGGCGGCGTCCGGTTTCGGCGAGGGCATCGCCCGCAAGTTCGTCGCCGAAGGCGCGAAGGTCATCGTCGCCGACCGCGACGCCGCCGGCGCCGCCCGCGTCGCCGAGGCGCTCGGACCGAACGCCCTCGGCGTGCGCGCCGACGTCACGAATGCCGGCGACGTCGAGGCCATGGTCCACGCGGCGAGCGACCGCTTCCAGGGCCTCGACATCCTGGTCAACAACGCCGGCATGGGGCACCTGCCGCAGGCGCTCGAGGCCCTCCCGGAGGACGACTTCGACCGCATCCTCGCCGTCAACGTGAAGGCGATCTATCTCGCGGCGCGGCAGGTCGTGCCGCGCTTCAAGGCGCAGAAGAAGGGCGTCATCCTCAACATCGCCAGCACCGCAGGCGTGAGCCCGCGGCCGCGTCTGACCTGGTACAACGCCAGCAAGGGCTGGGTCATCACCGCGACGCGCTCGATGGCCGTCGAGCTGGCCCCGTTCGGCATCCGCGTCTGCGCGCTGAACCCGGTCGCAGGCGAGACGCCGATGCTGAAGACCTTCATGGGCGAGGACACGCCGGAGATGCGCGCGAAGTTCCTGGCCACCATACCGATCGGCCGCTTCTCGACCCCGGAGGACCTCGGCAACGCCGCCTGCTTCCTGTGCAGCGACGAGGCCTCGATGATCACCGGCGTGGCGATGGAGGTCGACGGCGGGCGCTGCATCTGAGCGCGCCGTCCCCGGCCCTGGCCGGTGCCCTGCTGGCGCTGCTCGCTGCGGTGCTGTTCGGTGCCAGCACGCCCCTGGTCCAGCATTTCGGCGTTGGCGTCGGGCCGTTCTCGACCGCCGCCCTCCTCTACGCGGGTGCGACTCTGGCCGGGGCCGTGCTGCGTCGGCCGGCGGACCGCGAAGCCGGCGTCACGCGTGCCGACCTGCCCCGTCTGCTCGCCCTCGCCGCGCTGGGCGCGGTCGCGGGTCCGGTCGCCTTGGCGTGGGGCCTGCAACGGACCAGCGGGACGAGCGCTTCGCTCGTCCTGACCTCCGAGGCCGTATTCACCGCCCTGTTCGCGCTCCTCCTCTATCGGGAAGAAATCGGCGGTCGCGTCGCGCTTGCCATGGCCCTGCTCGCCGCCGGCGGCGCGGTCCTCGCGGTCGAGCAGGGCCGGCTCGGCGGGAGCTCCCTGCTGGGCATCCTCGCCGTCGCGCTCGCCGCTGCGGCATGGGGCCTGGACAACGCCCTCTCGCGCAGGCTCGCCGAGCGAGACCCGGGCCAGGTCGTGTTCCTGAAGGCGATCCTCGGTGCCTCCGCTGCCGGCACCATCGCGATGGTGGTCGGCGAGCCGCTGCCGCGTCCCGGTGCGCTGCTCGGCCTGCTGCTCGTCGGCGCCACCGGCTACGGGCTGAGCCTGCGCTTCTACCTGCTCGCCCAGCGCGCGTTCGGGGCGGCGCGGACCGGCTCGGTGTTTGCGTTCGCCCCCTTCTTCGGGGCCGGGCTGGCGCTTGCCCTCGGCGAGCGGTCGGCTGGCTGGCCGACGCTCGCCGGCGCGCTGCTGATGCTGACGGGCGTGGTGCTGCACCTCTTCGAGCGGCATGACCACGGTCACGTCCACGAGGCGATGACGCACGAGCATGCGCACCGCCACGACGACGCCCATCACGCGCACGGGCATGCGGAGATGCCGGCCGGCGGAACGCACAGCCATCCGCACCGGCACGACCCGCTCGAGCACCGTCATCCGCACGTGCCGGACGCCCACCACGGGCACCGGCACTGAGCGTGCCGCCACGCTCCCCGGCACCGATCAGCGGCGGCTGCGCTTCAAGGACACGGTCAGCGTCGCGGCGGCGCTGCCGCGATGGGTCCACATCCAGCAGAAGTCCTGCGCCAGCGGCGTGACCAGCGTCCCGCGCGCCCTCGCCGTGGCGTCGCGTTTCTCCGGGTACACCACGTGGGGACCCCGGTGGTAATGGATGTTGAAGTCGAGAGGCGTCGGGCTCGCGTACGCCCATCGCACCGATTCGCCCCGGGCGAGCTTGCCGCACACCTCGACGAACTTGCCGGGCAGCACCGACGACGTGAGCTGGAAGCGCCCGGTGGCGCCCCAGGTGATGGGCACGGGCTCGGCCCGGGCAGCGCACGCTGCCGCGCCGAGGAGGAAGCACACCCACGCGGCCTTCACGAGTCAACCCCCCTTCGATGCGGCGGCCGAAGGCGGCCGAGGCACTGCCAGATGGCGCCGGATCAGTGCCACCGCTTCGGCGCCATCCCACTCGGCGGGGCCGACCAGGCGGCCGATTTCCCGGCCGTCGCGGTCGAGCAGGAAGGTCACTGGCACGCCCGGGACGCCGAGCTCGTAGCCGGCCTCGCCTTCGGGATCGTTGTAGACGCCCAGGTGGCGGATGCCGAGGCTGGCATAGAAGGCCTTCACCGCCGGCACGGCGGCGGCGCCCTTGTCGATCGAGAGGGCGACGACGTGCAGGCCTTCGGCTGCGAGCAGGGCTTGCACGCGGTCGAGCGCCGGCATTTCCTGGCGGCAGGGTGCGCACCAGGTCGCCCAGATGTTCAGGAGCACGACCCTGCCGCGGGCGAGATCGGCCGGGTTGCCATCGCCGTCGCTGAAGCGAAGCGGGGGCAGGGCGCGCCGTTCCGCCTGCACCACGAAGCGAAGCCGATCTTCCCCGCCGCTGCCGCCGCGGAAGGCGTACTGGAGCAGGGCGGCTCCTGCGACCAGGGCGGCGAGAAGCAGCAGCGCCCGCGTGGGCTGCGGGCGCCGGCTCCGCGCCGGCGGCGGCAGGTCCTCGGGCGGCCCGTTCGCGCTCATGCCGGATCGCGCCCTGCACCCGCTGCGGTCGCGCCCGGCCGGCCCCGGCGCAGGAGGAGGAACGCGGCCGGGATGACCAGCATCGAGAGGAGGGGGGCGGTGATCATGCCGCCGACCATCGGTGCCGCGATGCGCTGCATCACCTCGCTGCCAGTGCCGGTGCCGAGCATGATCGGCAGCAGGCCGCCAAGGATCACGGCCACCGTCATCGCCTTCGGCCGGACCCGCTGCACCGCGCCTTCGCGGATCGCCTCGAGCAGGTCGGCCGTGCTCGTTCGGCCCTGGGCGAGGCGCTCGTCCCACGCGTGCTTCAGGTAGATCAGCATGATGACGCCGAACTCCGCGGCCACGCCGGCCAGCGCGATGAAGCCGACGACGCTCGCGACCGAGAGGTTGTGGCCCAGCAGCCAGAGCAGCAGGATGCCGCCGACGAGCGCGAACGGCAGCGAGGCCATGACGAGCAGGGCCTCGTCGAAGCGCTTGAAGGCCATGTACAGCAGCACGAAGATGATCATCAGGGTGAAGGGCAGAACGATCTTCAGGCGGGCCGTGGCCCGCTCGAGGAACTCGAACTGGCCGGACCAGGAGATCGAGTACCCGGGCGGCATCTTGACCGATTGCGCGACCGCGCCCTGCATCGCCGTGACCGCCGAGCGCAGGTCGCGGCCGCGGATGTCGACGTAGACCCAGCCCGACAGACGCGCGTTCTCGCTGCGCAGCATCGGCGGGCCGTCGCTGATGCGGATCGTGGCCACGTCGGAGAGCACCAGCCGCGCCCCGCGCTCGGTGACGACGGGCAGGCTGCGCAGCGCTTCCAGCGAATCGCGGCGTTCGCGCGGATAGCGCACGTTGATCGGAAAGCGCTGCAGGCCTTCGACGGTCTCGCCGATGTTCGCGCCGCCGACAGCCGAGGTGATTACCGACTGCACGTCGGCGACGCTCAGGCCGAAGCGTGCCGCGGCCTCGCGCTGGATGTCGACGTCGACATACCGGCCGCCGGTCAGCCGCTCCGCCAGCGCGCTGGAGACCCCGGGGACGTCGCGTACCGCGCGCTCCACCTCGCCGGTCAGGCGATCGATCGTGGCGAGGTCGGCGCCGGCGATCTTGACGCCGACCGCGCTCTTGATGCCGGTGGCGAGCATGTCGATGCGGTTCCTGATCGGCGGCACCCAGATGTTCGAGAGGCCGGGCACGGTCACCGCACGGTCGAGCTCGGCGATGAGCATGTCCTGCGTCAGGCCGGGTCGCCACTCGGCGCGCGGCTTGAACTGGATCGTGGTCTCGAACATCTCGAGCGGTGCCGGGTCGGTGGCGCTCTCGGCCCGTCCGGCCTTGCCGTAGACGCTGGCGACCTCGGGAACGGTCCTGATCAGCCGGTCGGTCTGCTGCAGCAGCTCGGCCGCCTTGCCGGCCGAGAGGCCGGGCAACGCCGACGGCATGTAGAGCAGGTCGCCCTCGTCGAGCGGCGGCATGAACTCGGCGCCGATGTGCCGGAGCGGCCAGAGGCTCGCCGCGAAGACGAGCCCGGCGACGAGCAGGGTCGACTTCGGCGCCCGCAGGACGATGTCGAGCAGGGGCCGGTACAGAGCCATCAGCACCCGGTTGATCGGGTTGGCCTGCTCGTGCGGGATGCGGCCGCGGATCAGGTACCCCATGAGGACCGGGATCAGCGTCACCGCCAGCCCCGCCGAGGCGGCCATGGCGTAGGTCTTGGTGAAGGCGAGCGGCGCGAACAGGCGGCCCTCCTGGGCCTGCAGCGTGAACACCGGGATGAACGACAGCGTGATGATCAGCAGCGAGAAGAACAGCGCCGGGCCGACCTCGACGGCGGCGTCGCCGATGACCTGCCAGCGCCTCTCGCCAGCCAGCGTCTCGCCGGGGTGCGCGTGGTCCCAGCGCTCGAGGTGCTTGTGCGCGTTCTCGATCATCACCACGGCGGCGTCGACCATGGCGCCGATGGCGATGGCGATGCCGCCCAGCGACATGATGTTGGCGTTGACGCCCTGCTGCTGCATGACGATGAACGCGGCCAGGATGCCGAGCGGCAGCGAGACGATGGCGACGAACGCCGAGCGCAGGTGGAACAGGAAGGCGAAGCAGACGACGGCGACGACGAGGAACTCCTCGAGCAGCTTGCCGCCGAGGTTGCTCACTGCGCGCTCGATCAGCCCGGAGCGGTCGTATACCGGCACGATCTCGACGCCCTGCGGCAGGCCGGGGCGCAGGGTCTCGATCTTCGCCTTGACGGCGGCGATGGTCTTGAGCGCGTTTTTGCCGGAGCGCATGACGACGACGCCGCCGACCGCCTCGCCTTCGCCGTCGAGCTCGCCGATGCCGCGCCGCATCTCGGGTCCGACTTGGATCCGGGCGACGTCGCCGAGCGTGACCGAGACCCCGGCCTCGGTCGTCAGCAGCGGCACGGTGCGGAAGTCGTCGAGGCTCTGCAGATAGCCAGAGGCGCGCACCATGTACTCGGCCTCGCCCAGCTCGAGCACCGAGCCGCCGGCTTCCTGGTTTGCCGCGCGGATTGCCGCCACGACGCGGGTGTGCGGGATGCGGTAGGCGGCGAGCTTGTCGGGATCGAGGACGACCTGGTACTGGCGGACCATGCCGCCGATCGTGGCGACCTCGGCG
>NZ_JANODC010000519.1:0-1703 GCF_031412495.1 Rhizobacter sp.
GACCGCCTCGGTCAGGTTCGGGTATTTCTTGAGTTCGGCGCCGAAGGCCTTGTGCGGAAACGGATAGAGCTGCTCGACGCGGACGATCGCGACGTCGATGTTCCTGCGCTCCGAGCGCTGCTTGACGAGGTCGTAGTAGACCTTTCCGGAGCACGCGATGAGCCGCTTGACCTTCTCGGCGCTGACCTCGGCGGCGGTCTCGCCGATCACGGTCTTGAAGTCGCCCTTGGTGAAGTCAGAGAGCGGCGAGCTCGCGTCCTTGGCCCGCAGCAGCGACTTCGGCGTCATGATGATCAGCGGCTTCCTGAACATGCGCACCATCTGCCGGCGCAGGACGTGGAAGATCTGGCTGGCCGACGTCGGCTGCACGACCTGCATGTTGTTGTCGGCCGAGAGCTGCATGAAGCGCTCCAGCCGCGCCGACGAATGCTCCGGACCCTGCCCCTCGTAGCCGTGCGGCAGCATGAGGGTCAGACCGTTGGCCCGGCCCCACTTGACCTCGCCCGAGGCGATGAACTGGTCGATCACGACCTGAGCGCCGTTGACGAAGTCGCCGAACTGAGCCTCCCAGATCACGAGCGTGTTCGGCTCGGCGCTGGCATAGCCGTACTCGAAGCCGAGCACCGCCTCTTCGGAAAGGAGCGAGTCGATGACGACGAAAGGTGCCTGGCCGTCGGCGACGTGCTCGAGCGGCGTGTACGTGCCTTCGTCCCACTTCTCGCGGTTCTGGTCGTGAAGCACGGCATGGCGGTGCGTGAACGTGCCCCGGGAGGAATCCTCGCCGGACAGGCGCACCGCGTAGCCGCTGGCCACGAGCGACGCATAGGCCAGGTGCTCGCCCATGCCCCAATCGACCCGGATCTCGCCGCGCCCCATGGCCGCGCGGTCGGCGATCACCTTCTCGACCAGCGGGTGCACCTTCAAGTTGGGCGGAATGGTCGTGATCCGCTCGGCCAGGCGCTTGACCTCGGTGAGCGGCAGCGCCGTGTCGGCTGCATCGGTCCACTTCTTGCCCAGGAACGGGGCCCAGTCGACCGCGTACTTGCTCTTGTAGTTCGTGAGCACGGGGTCGTAGCTGCTCTTGCCGGCGTCGAGCGCGGCGCGGGTGGCCTTGACCATCGCGTCGGGGCCGTCGGCGGCGAGCACCCCCTGCACGACCAGCTTGTCGCCGTACAACTTGCGCGTACCCGGATGCTGAGCGATCACCTTGTACATCAACGGCTGCGTCAGCGCCGGCGTGTCCTGCTCGTTGTGGCCGAGCTTGCGGAAGCAGATGATGTCCACCACCACGTCCTTCTTGAACTGCTGGCGGTAGTCCATCGCGAGCTGGGTGCAGAGCACGACCGCTTCCGGGTCGTCGCCGTTGACGTGAAGCACCGGCGCTTCGATCATCTTGACCACGTCGGAGCAGTACAGCGTCGAGCGCGAGTCGCGCGGGTCGCTGGTCGTGAAGCCGATCTGGTTGTTGATGACGACGTGCACCGTGCCGCCGGTGTAGTAGCCGCGCGTCTGCGCCAGCGCCAGCGTCTCCATCACCACGCCCTGGCCGGCGAAGGCGGCGTCGCCGTGCACCAGGATCGGCAGCACTTGCGCGCCTTCCTTGTCGCCGCGGCGGTCCATGCGCGCCTTGACCGAACCTTCGACGACCGGGTTGACGATTTCGAGGTGGGAGGGGTTGAAAGCCAGCGACAGGTGGACCGGGC
>NZ_JANODC010000520.1:0-2748 GCF_031412495.1 Rhizobacter sp.
ACCTGGCCCCCGGTTTGGGTGAACTTGCAGGCGTTGTTGACCAGGTTGCCCACGATCTGGACCAGCCGCGCCGGGTCGGCGTTCAGCACCACGGGCTGGGGCGGCAAGGTCAGCGTCAACGTGACGCCGCGGGCCTCGTACATCGAGCGCGCGGCCTGCTCGACCTGGTGCAGCACCGCGGCCAGGTTCACCCGTTCCAGGCGCAGGTCGATCTTGCCCAGGCTGACGCGGCTCACGTCGAGCAGGTCGTCGACCAGGCGCACCATCTGCGCGATCTGGCGCTCCATCATCTTCAGCGCGGAAGCGTTGGCGCGGCTGGCGTCGAGCCGGCGTCCGCCGAGGGCGAGGTCCGGCGCGGCATCGGGGCCGGCTTCGAGCGCAACACGCAAGATCTGCAGCGCGTTGCGGATCGGGGCCAGCGGGTTGCGCAGCTCGTGCGCCAGCATCGCCAGGAATTCGTTCTTGCGCCGGTCGGCCTCGCGCAGGGCCTCTTCGGACTTCCGGCCTTCGGTGATGTCGAGCAGCAGGTTGATGCCGCCGGCCAGCTTGCCCTGGGCGTCGTGCACCGGTGTCGGGTACGGGCGGAACCAGGCCCGCGTGCCGTCGGGCCGTTCGAGCACCGCCTCGACGCCCCGCACCGGGCGGTCCTCGCGCAGGGCCAGGGCCATCGGCGAGTCGGCGAGCGGGATCCGATGGCCGTCGGCGTCGTAGACCTTCCAGCTCACGCACCACTCGTCGGTGCCGAGCACCGGCGTGCGCCCGGCCAGCTCGACCGCCGCCGGGTTGAAGTGCGTCAGGCGGCCGTCGAGATCGGTGGTGTAGACGGCCACCGGCAGCGCATCGACCATCTCGCGGAAAGTGCGCTCGCTGTCACGCAGGGCTTGCTCGGCACGTTTGCGCTCGGTGATGTCCAGCGTGATCGCCACCGCGCGCAATGCAGTCCCTGCCGCGTCGCGAACCATGTTGACGGTTCGATGTACCCAGACCGTGCTGCCGTCCTTGCGCAGCATGCGCGTCTCGACCTCGTAGGTCGACGTTTCGCCGCGCACCAGGCTGGAAAAACCGTCCTGGTAGCCCGGCCGGTCTTCGGCATGCATCAGCTCGAGAAAGATCTTGCCGACCACTTCGGCTTCGCCGTAGCCGAGCATCTGAGCGAAGCGTTCGTTCACGCGCAACAGCCGCCCGGTGGCGGGGTCGGCCTCGCTCACGCCCACGCTGGTGGCCGCGAACATCGCGCGGTGCTGGGCCTCGCTCAACTCCAGCGCCTGCGCGCTGCGCTTCAAGGTGTCGATGTCGGCCAGCACCAGCACCGCGCCATCGACCCGTTTGTCCTGCGTCACGTAGGGTCGCACCTGCAGTGAAACCCAGCGGCCGTCTTTGTCTTGCAGCTCGCGCTCCTGCGGCTGCATGTTGTCGATCACCTCGTTGACCAGCGCTTCGAGGTCGGGCAGCTCGAGGCGGTGCCGGATGTGGCCGATCGGCCGGCCGATGTCGGCCAGCACCAGGTTGAACTGCTTGGCCGCCTGGGCGCTGAAGCGGCGCACGCGCAAGTCGCGGCCGAGCAGCACCACCACCAGTTGCGCCGAGTTCTGGATATTGATCAGGTCGTTGCCGAGCACGGCCAGCTCGGCATTGCGGTGCGCCATCTCGTCGTTGACGGTGGTCAGCTCCTCGTTCGACGACTCGAGCTCTTCCTTCGAGGTCGTCAGCTCTTCGTTCAGGCTTTGCAGCTCTTCGTTGGCCGACTGGACTTCTTCGCTGGCGGCCTGCAGCTCTTCGCTCGAGGCTTCATGGCGCTCTTCGATGGTCTGCAGGTACTCGCGCGTTTCGGACAGGTCGTTCTCGAGCTCGGCGACGCGGCGCGCGTCGTCGCCCGGCGCAGACAGCGCTGCTGCGTCGTCCGCTTCCAGTGCTGGCGCCGGCTCGCGGGCTGGCTTGTCGGCGTCTTCGAACAAGACCAGGAAACATCGCTCGCGCAGGTTCTTCAGCGGGATGACTTCCAGGTTCGTGCGGTGGATCGTGCCCTTGTGTTCGACGCGCACGCCCTGCCGGCGCACCGTCTTGTTTTCTTTGGCGGCTTGAGCGATGGCCGAGCGCAGCGGCAGCATCAGGCCTTCGCGCGCCATCTTCAGCACGTCGAAGGTGGCCACGCCGCTGGGTGACTCGAGGTAGGCGCTGGTGACGCCGCGGAACTGCAGGATCTGCCGATCGGCATCGATCAGCACGCCGGGTGGCGCGAACTGGCTGACCGAAACGCGGTCGGCCTCGCGCTGCGCGTTGTGCTCGGCTTGAATCGCGGCGGCGCTGGTGGCGGCGGTTCCGACCGCCACCGGCAAAACGGCGGCGGCCCGGCGCGAGCGGGCGCTGTCTCGCTCGCGCATCGAGCCCAGCGGCAGCACGAAGGGGGATACCGAAGCTGCCTTCTTGGTGTACATCTTCTGCTTGCGGTCCAGCGGCTCGAACAGGTCGGTGAAGCCGCCGATCGATTCCGAAGCGCCGAGCCACAGGAAGCCGTGCGGCTTGAGCGCGTAGTGGAAGAGCGGGAAGATCTTCTTCTGAAGGCTCGGCTCGAGGTAGATCAGCAAATTGCGGCAGGTGATGATGTCGATGCGCGAGAACGGCGGGTCGCTGATGATGTTCTGGCGCGCGAAGACGACCATCTCGCGCAACAGCTTGGAGACGCGGTAGCCGCCGCCCTCTTCGACGAAGAAGCGGCGCAGGCGCTCGGGCGACAGGTCGGCCGCCAGC
>NZ_JANODC010000521.1:0-5461 GCF_031412495.1 Rhizobacter sp.
GAGGAGCCCCGCGCGCCGGTCGGGGGCCGGCGCCGGGCGGCGCCCGCACGCGCCGGAGCGGCTGCTCGCCTGCAGGCGCCGCAACCCCGCGTGGGAGCGCGGGTGACGGCGCCGGCCGGCGCGACCCCGGTGACCGGGAGCGCGCCGCGGCCGCCGTCGGCGTCCGCACCGGCGCGGCTCTCTATCATCGTGCCGGCGCTCGACGAAGCCACCGCCATCGCGGCCACGCTGGACGCCCTCGCCGGCGCGCGCGCCGACGGCCACGAGGTGCTCGTCGTCGACGGCGGCAGCGCCGACGCCACCCTCGCGCTCAGCGTCCCGCGTGCCGATGCCGCCGTCGCCGGCCCGCGCGGGCGGGCCCGGCAGTTGAACGCCGGCGCCGAGCTCGCCACCGGCCCGGTGCTGCTCTTACTGCATGCCGATACGCGGCTGCCGCCGTCGGCGGCCGAAGCCATGCTTCGCGCCGTCGCCCGGGGCGCGGCCTGGGGCCGCTTCGACGTGCGCATCGACGGCCGCTCGCCGATGCTCGCCGTCGTCGCCGCGATGATGAACGCGCGCTCGCGGCTGACGGGCATCGCCACCGGCGACCAGGCGATGTTCGTCCGTCGCGACGTGTTCGAGCGCGTCGGCGGCTTTCCCGACCAGCCGCTGATGGAAGACGTCGAGCTGTCCCGCCGCCTGCGTGCCTGCGCCGCGCCGGCCTGCCTGCGCGAGCGGGTCGTGACCTCGGGCCGGCGCTGGGAAAGCCGCGGCGTCTGGCGGACGATCGTCCTGATGTGGCGGCTGCGCTGGCGCTACTGGCGCGGCGCCGCGGCCGAGGAGCTGGCCCGGGCCTATCGATGAGCGCGGCGACGACGCTCATCGTGATGGCCAAGGCACCGGTGGCGGGGCTCGCCAAGACCCGCCTGGCCGCGGTGCTCGGCGCGGAACGGGCGGCGGCCGTGGCCGAGCGGCTGTTATCGCATGCCGTCGCGCAGGCGGTGGCCGCCGGCATGGGGCCGGTCGACCTCTGCTGCGCGCCCGACCGTGCGCACCCGGCTTTCGCCCGCCATGCCGGCACGGCCGGCCTGACACTCTCCGACCAGGGCGAGGGCGACCTCGGCGACCGCATGGCCCGCGCCTTCGAGCGCGCGCTCCAGGGCAGCCGCTGCGCCGTGATGATGGGCAGCGACGCACCGGCGCTCGACGCGGCGATGCTCGTGCGCGCAGCCGCCGCCCTGGCCGACGCCGACGCCGTGTTCATCCCGGCGCTGGACGGCGGCTATGCCCTGATCGGCCTGCGGCGGCCGGCGCCGTCCCTGTTCGACGACATGCGCTGGAGCACGCCGACGGTGATGGCGCAAACGCGCGAGCGGCTGGCCGCGGCCGGCCTGACGTACGTCGAGCTGCCGGCCGTCGCCGACATCGACGAGGCCGCCGACCTCGTGCACCTGCCGACCGGGTGGCTGCCCTGAAGCGGCTGCTGCTGATCGGCGCCGGCCATGCCCACGCCCAGGTGCTGAAGGACTGGATCGCGCGGCCGCTGCCCGGCTGCGAGGTGACGGTCGTCTCGCCGCACGCCGTGTCGCCGTACTCCGGCATGGTGCCGGGCTGGCTGGCGGGCAGCTATTGCTTCGACGAGATCGGCATCGACTTCGCGGCCCTGGCTGCCGCTGCCGGGGCGGCATTCCTCCTCGACGAGATGACCGGCCTCGACCCGGAGCGCCGCCAGGTCCGGCTGCGCGGCGGCGGCACGCTCGGCTACGACGTGCTGTCGCTCAACGTCGGCTCCACGCTGACGCCGCCGCCCGAGCTGCTCGGCGGCCGGGCTCGCGTCCTGTCGATGCGGCCGCTGGGCGAGTTGCGTGCGGCCTGGGACGCCGTGCTCGGCGACCCGCGGTTCGCCGGCGCCGACGCTCCTTGCGTGGTCACCGCGGTCGGCGGCGGCGCTGCCGGCGTCGAGTCGCTGCTGGCCGTGCTGAAGCGGCTGCGTGAGCTGCGCGGCGGCCGACCGGTGCAGGCTGCGCTGGCGACGGCGAGCGCCACGCTACTGCCTGGACTCGCACCGGCGGCGGCCCGCTCGGCCCACGCTGCGCTGGCGCGGGCCGGCGTCGCCGTGCAGACCGGGCGCAGCGCCGACGCGTCGATGGCCAGCGCCAACGATCTCGTGCTCTGGGCCACCGGCGCCGAAGCACACGCGTGGCAGCCCAACTGCGGCCTCGCGCTGAGCGAGCGCGGCTTCATCCGCATCGACGCGCACATGCGCTCGTGCTCTCATCCTCAGGTCCACGCCGTGGGCGATTGCGCCGAGTGGGCGTCGCCGCTGCCCAAGGCCGGCGTCTTCGCGGTGCGCATGGGCCCGGCCCTGTCGCGCAACCTGCGCGCCGCGCTCGGCGCCGGCCCGCCGGTGCCCTACGTGCCGCAGCGCAGATACCTGGCGCTCCTGTCGACCGCCGACGGGCGCGCCATCGCGTCGTGGGGACGCGGATCGCTCGAAGGGCGCTTGCTCTGGCAATGGAAGGACCGGATCGACCGCGCCTTCGTCCGCGGCTTCGCGGCCGCGGTGGTGAAATGACCGGGGAGGACTGAACCATGCTCGCGATCATCGGTGGCACCGGCCTGTACGACCTCGCCGCCCTGGAGACGACGGAACGGATCGAGGGCGACACGCCGTTCGGCAGGCCGTCGGGGCCGGTGCTGCACGGCCGCGTCGGCGCCGCGCCGGTGCTGTTCCTGGCCCGCCACGGCGCCGGCCACCGCCTGCTGCCGCACGAGGTGAACTACCGCGCCAACATCTTCGCGCTCAAGCGCGCCGGTGCGACCCTCGTCCTCGGCGTCTCGGCGGTGGGCAGCCTGGCCGAGGAAGTCGCCCCCGGCGACCTGGCCATGCCCGAGCAGTACGTCGACTGGACCCGTGGCGGCCGGGCCGGCACCTTCTTCGGCGCCGGCGTGGCGGCGCACGTCTCGACGGCCACCCCCGTGAGCGCGGCACTGGTCGACGCCGCGGCTGCCTCGGCGCAGGCGCTCGGGATCACGCTGCACCGCGGCCTGACGTATGCCTGCGTCGAAGGGCCGCGCCTGGGCACGCGCGCCGAGAGCCATCTGCTGCGCCAGGCCGGCTGCCACCTGGTCGGCATGACCAACGTGCCGGAAGCCTTCCTCGCCCGCGAGGCGCAGATGGCGTACGCGACGATCGGCATCGTCACCGACTACGACTGCTGGATGGACGATCCGGCCCGCCACGTCAGCGTCGACAGGATCTTCGCGCTGTACGGCAGCAGCCTGGCCAAGGTGCACGCCCTGCTCGCGCACCTGCTGGAGCAAGCGCCGGTCGCGCCGGAGCCGGCCATCCGTTCGGCCCTCGCCGGTGCGATGCTGACCCCGCTCGATGCGCTCACGCCGGCGCAACGCGCCTGGCTCGACGTGCTGCTGCGCTGAGCGCGATGGCCGGCGCGAATCTCGACGCGTCTTCGAGGGGGTCCGGCCGCCCGCCGGCGTTGCGGCCGGCCACGCCCGGCGACATCCCGGCGTGTCTCGTCCTGCGCGGAAGGACGCGCGAGAACGCGATCCCGGTCGAACGCCTGGCGGCGATCGGCATCACGGCGGAGTCGTGGGCGGAGGACGTGAGGTCGGGCCGGCTGCCCGGCTGGGTCTGCACCGAGGGCGAAGCCATCGTCGGCTACTGCTTCGGCGACGTGGGCACCGGCGAAGTCGTGGTGCTGGCGCTCCTGCCCGAGCACGAGGGGAACGGCAACGGCCGCCGCCTGCTCGGCCAGGTCGTCGAGCGCCTCGCCGCCGCCGGACACGACCGGCTGTTCCTGGGTTGCTCGCCCGATCCGCGCAGCCGCTCGCACGGCTTCTACCGGCACCTGGGCTGGACGTCGACGGGAACGCTCGATGCCAATGGGGACGAGGTGCTGGAGCTCTTCCCGAGCGGCCACTGAAGCGCTGCCCGCCGGCTCTTCCCGAAGGAAATCAGCGGGCGGCTTTCACACCGGCCATGAACCGGTCGCGCAGCGCCTGCGTGCCGCCCCTGAACACGCCCAGGTCGCTGCCGACGGCGACGAAGGTCGCGCCCATCTGCATGTAGCGGCGCGCGTCGGCCTCGACCGGCGCCAGGATGCCGATCGGCTTGCCCGCCTTCTTCGCCGCGTCGAACACGCCGGCGATGGCCGCCTGCGAATCCGGGTGCGTCGCGTCGCCGAGGTGGCCAACCGCGGCCGACATGTCGGCCGGGCCGATGAAGATGCCGTCGACGCCCTCGACAGCGGCGATCTCGGCGGCGGCGGCGAGGCCCTTGCGGCTCTCGATCTGCACCATCACCGCGATCTGCTCGTTGATTCCATCGAAGTAGTTGGGCACGGTGCCGAAGCGGTTGCGTCGCTGCGAGACCGAGACGCCGCGGATGCCGGCCGGCGGGTAGCGCGTCGCCGCCACGGCGCGGCGCGCCTCCTCGGCCGTCTCGATGAAGGGGACGAGGAAGTTATAGAAGCCGGCGTCGAGCAGGCGCTTCATCTCGACCGGGTTGTTCCACGAGGGCCGCACCACGGGCGCGCTGACGCTGTCCTTCAAGGCCATCAGCTGCGGGATGAAGGTGGTGACGTCGTTGGGCGAGTGCTCGCCGTCGAGGAGCAGCCAGTCGAAGCCGGCCACGCCGAGGATCTCGGCCGTGATCGGGTTGGCCAGCGAGCACCAGCAGCCGATCAGCGTCTCGCCGGCGCGCAGGCGCTGGCGGAAGGTGTTCGGGAACGGGCGATAGGGTCCGGTGGGGGTCATGGTGGGGTCTCGTCGTCTCGTCGATCAATCATCACGCCGCGCGGACGAAATTCATCCGGTGCATCCCGAAGTTGACCGACGACCACTCGCCGAATCGATCGATGTTGATGCGCGAGCTCTCCTTGCCCAATCGGTTCCAGCTGAACAGGATGAGGAGTGGCACGCAAATCGCGAGCAGCAAGCCCCAGCCGCGCAGATGCTTCATTCGCCGATGCCTCGGTCAATCGTTCGTTCGTCGTGTTGAGCTCAGCGTACCAGGCACGGCCGCTTCGGGTCGAAGCGCCAGTTCGGGATCAGGGCCTGCATGGCGTCGGCGTCGTCGCGCGCGCCGAGGCCGTGCTCGAGGTAGAGCCCGTGCGCCCGCTCGACCTCGGCCGCGTCGAGCTCGATGCCGAGGCCGGGCCGGTCGGGGACGGCGATGCGGCCGCCGCGGATCTGCAGCGGCTCGCGCGTGAGGCGCTGCCCGTCCTGCCAGATCCAGTGCGTGTCGATCGCCGTCACCTTGCCTGGCGCCGCCGCGGCGACGTGGGTGAACATGGCCAGCGAGACATCGAAGTGGTTGTTCGAGTGCGAGCCCCAGGTCAGGCCCCAGTCGCGGCAGGTCTGGGCCACGCGCACCGAGCCGGAGAGCGTCCAGAAGTGCGGGTCGGCGAGCGGAATGTCCACCGCCTGCAGGGACAAGGTGTGGACGAGCTGGCGCCAGTCG
>NZ_JANODC010000522.1:0-1879 GCF_031412495.1 Rhizobacter sp.
CGCGCCGTCGATCGCCTCGCGGATGCGGTCGACCGCTTCTTCCGCGGCGGCCTTGCCGGCCTCCGGCTTGGCGCCGGCGCCGAGCCCGGTCGAGCCGAGCTGGATCAGGTGGTGCGCGGCCGAGCGGTTGAGCGCCTGCGCGTCGGTGTTGGCGACGACGAAGTCGACGCCCTGGACGCCCTCCTCGATCATGTGCTCGACGGCATTGCCGCCGCCGCCGCCGATCCCGATCACCTTGATCTGGGTGCCCATGTTGAACTCTTCGATCATTTCGATGGCCATGTCTTGATCTCCAATCCTTGCAGTTGCCTTGAGTCGTGCGATTCGCGAAATACGTTCTTGATGTGGTGTTCCCTGCCCGGCCCCTCAGCCGGTGGGCGGCGGCGGGTCGTGGGCATGCGGCAGGAAGCCTGCGTGGACGGGTCTCGTGGGTTCGACGTTCACGTGGTAGTCCTTCAGAAATTGCCCAGGAACCAGTCGCGGGCCCGGCCGAACAGCGTCTTCACGGAGCCGGCCTGCTGCGCCGCGCGCTGGCCGCGCGTGCGCGCCATGCGTGCTTCCTCGAGCAGGCCCATGACCGTCGCCGAGCGCGGGTTGGCGACCATGTCGTGCAGGGCGCCCCGGTAGGTGGGCGTGCCCTTGCGCACCGGCTTGAGGAAGATGTCCTCGCCGAGCTCGATCATTCCGGGCATCACGGCCGAGCCGCCGGTGATGACGATTCCCGACGACAGCAGCTCCTCGAAGCCGCTCTCGCGGATCACCTGGTGCACGAGCGAGTAGATCTCCACGACCCGCGGCTCGATCACGCCCGACAGCGCCTGGCGGCTCAGCATGCGCGGCGGCCGGTCGCCGAGCCCGGGGACCTCGAGCTGCTCGTTCGGGTCGGCGAGCAGCTGCTTGGCGACGCCGTACTCGACCTTGATCTCCTCGGCGTCCTTGGTCGGCGTGCGCAGCGCCATGGCGATGTCGCTGGTGATCAGGTCGCCGGCGATCGGGATCACCGCCGTGTGCCGGATCGAGCCATCGGTGAAGATCGCCACGTCGGTGGTGCCGGCGCCGATGTCCACGAGGGCCACGCCGAGGTCCTTCTCGTCCTCGGTCAGCACGGCGTGGCTCGACGCGCTCGGGTTCAGCACGAGCTGCTCGACTTCCAGCCCGCAAAGCCGCACGCACTTGACGATGTTCTCGGCCGCGCTCTGCGCACCGGTGACGATGTGCACCCGCACCTCGAGGCGGCCGCCGCTCATGCCGATCGGCTCCTTGACCTCGTGGCCGTCGATCACGAACTCCTGCGGCTCGACGAGGAGCAGACGCTGGTCGTTCGGGATGTTGATCGCCTTCGCGGTCTCGACGACGCGGGCGACGTCGACCGGCGTCACTTCCTTGTCGCGCACGATCACCATGCCGGTCGAGTTCTGGCCGCGGATGTGGCTGCCGGTGATGCCGGTGTAGACGCGCGTGATCTTGCAGTCGGCCATCATCTCGGCCTCCTTCAAGGCCTGCTGGATCGACTGCACCGTCGCGTCGATGTTGACGACGACGCCGCGCTTGAGGCCGTGCGCCGGGGCGCTGCCGAGCCCGGCAATGCGCAGCTCGCCGTCCGGCATGACCTCGGCGACGACGGCCATCACCTTGGCCGTGCCGATGTCGAGGCCGACGACGAGGTCCTTGAGTTCCTTGGCCATGCGCTGGGATTCCTCTACTTCTTCTTGTTGTCGGGGACCACGGCCGACGTCGTCGAGACGCCCTTCAGTCGCACCGCGTAGCCGTCCTGGTGGCGCAGGTCGGCGTACTCGAGCGGTCGCTGGAACCGGTCGGTGACCTTGCCGAAGGTGGCGACGAAGCGGGCCGAGCGAGCCACCACGTCGTCGTCGCTGCC
>NZ_JANODC010000523.1:0-1685 GCF_031412495.1 Rhizobacter sp.
CGCTACTTCGGCCCGTTCCCGAGCGCGTGGGCGGTCAAGGACTCGATCCAGCTGCTGCAGAAGGTGTTCCACCTGCGCAGCTGCGAGGACACGGTGTTCGCCAACCGCACCCGGCCCTGCCTGCTCTACCAGATCAAGCGCTGCTCGGCCCCCTGCGTCGACTACATCGCCCCGGACGACTACGCCCGCGACGTCACCAACGCGGAACGATTCCTGCACGGCGAGCAGCAGGAGCTGATGGACGCGCTGCAGGCGCAGATGATGGCGCGCGCCGAAGCGCTGCAGTTCGAGCAGGCGGCCGAGATCCGAAACCAGATCGGCTCGCTGTCGCGCGTCCTGCACCAGCAGGCGGTCGAGGACAACACCGGCGCGCGGCCGGTCGACACCGACATCCTAGCCGTGAAGGTCGAGGGCGGCCGTGCCTGCGTGAACCTGGCCATGGTGCGCGGCGGCCGCCATCTCGGCGACCGGCCGTACTTCCCGAAGCAGGTCGAGAGCGCGATCGGGATCGAGGCCGGCGCGGGGGGCGACGAGGAAGGCGACGAGGAGCGCGGGCCCGACTCCGATGCGGCGCCCGCGTCGCCGCCCAAGCCACCCGAGGTGTGCGTGCTGGAGGCCTTCATCGCCCAGCACTACCTCGACGGCGGCCTGCCGCCGCTGCTGGTCGTCAGCCACCCGGTCGACAAGGCCCTGATCGAGGCGCTGGCGGCCAGCAGCGGTGCCCGCACCACCGTCCAGCACCAGCCGCGCGAGCCGCGCCGGGCCTGGCTCGACATGTGCGTCCACGGCGCGGCGCTTCGCCTGGCCCAGCTCCTCGCCGAGGAGGGCTCGCAGCAGGCACGCACCCGGGCCCTGGTCGATGCGCTCGACCTCGTCGTCGAGGATCTGCACGCGTTCCGCATCGAGTGCTTCGACGTCAGCCACACGGCGGGCGAGGCGACGCAGGCGTCGTGCGTCGTCTTCGAGGCGCACAGGATGCAGAGCTCGCAATACCGCCGCTACAACATCGCCGGCATCACGCCCGGCGACGACTACGCGGCGATGCGCCAGGTGCTGATCCGCCGCTACGCCAAGCTCGCCGAGGCGGCGAGCCAGGGCACGGCGCGGCTGCCCGACCTGGTGCTCGTCGACGGCGGCCGCGGCCAGGTCGGCGTGGCGCGCGAGGTCTTCGAGGAGCTCGGCATCGAGGTCTCGCGCATCGTCGGGGTCGAGAAGGGCGAGGCGCGCAAGGTCGGCCTCGAGGACCTCGTCTTCGCCGACGGGCGGGCCAAGGTGGCGCTCGGGCGGGAGTCGGCGGCCCTGATGCTGGTGGCGCAGATCCGCGACGAGGCGCATCGCTTCGCGATCACCGGAATGCGGGCCCGGCGTGCAAGCGTGCGCACCGGCGCGAGCAAGCTCGAGGACATCGCCGGCATCGGCCCCAAGAAACGAGCGAAACTCCTGCAGCGATTCGGCGGTGCGCGGGGCGTGGGCCACGCCAGCGTCGAGGACCTCGCGTCGGTCGAGGGCGTGTCGCGCGAACTCGCAGAGGAGATCTACCGTGCCTTGCATTGATCTGATCGTTCTCCGTCGCGCAGCAGGCCTCGGCTGCGCGTTCCTCGTCGCCTGCTCGGCACCATCGTCGGATGCTCCGGCGCCCGGCGAGTCGCCATCACGGCGCGCGCCGGTCGCGGCTGCACCCGCGG
>NZ_JANODC010000524.1:0-3959 GCF_031412495.1 Rhizobacter sp.
CGAACTCGCAGGCGAGCACGTTCGGCCGTTCGACGAGCGCCGTCACTTCGTCGACCAGCGCCTCGTCGTCCACCGGCGCCAGGTTCTCGGCCGCCGAAGCGGCGTTCAGCTGGCGGACGATCTCGGCCCGCCGCTCGGCGAAGCCGGCGATCACGGCACCCTCCTCGCGCAGCTGAGCCTCGTAGCTGTCGGCCGAGCGCAGCAGCACGGGCGCACGGGCCGCCTCGAAGCGGTGGCCGAAGGTCGAGCGGCCGGCGTCGAGGCCGAGCGCCCGCACCGGCACGACGTCGCTGCCGTGCAGGACGACGAGGCCGTGCGCCGGGCGGACGAAGCCCACCGTCGTCCAGCCGTCGGCGAGCTGGTACTGCATGAGCTTTGGGATGGGCAGCTTGGCAAGCACTTCTTCCAGAGCAGCTTCCAGCCCGACCTGCAAAGATCCCGGGCTGGATAGCTCTGCACGATGCTTGACCGTGCGCTTGCCGCCCTCCTCAACTACCTCCAGTCGCTCGCGAACGACCCAGTCGATATCCACAGCGTCGTGGTAGCGCTTCCGAATCTTCTTGACTAGTGAAGCCGTGGGTCTGCCTGTCGCATCGAAGGCGACCGCTGCGGGCATGAAGGACTCGGCAGGTATCTCTCTCGGTGTTGATTCAGAACTTACCCCGGTAACGATCACGCCGAGGCGCCGCGGTGTGGCGAAGGTCCGCACAGCCGATGGACCCGAGATGAACTGCCGGTCTTGGAGCCCCTTGGCGAGCTCAGTGGCGAACGCGGTGCCAAGCGCTTTTAGAGCCTTCGGCGGAAGCTCCTCTACGAAGAGTTCAACCAGCAGTGGTGCGATCCCTGCGGTAGTCATTGGGACGTTCGGCTGGCGAGGCTTCGCGCTGCCAGCTGAGAGCTCACCTCTTCAGCCCGCTCTCTCGGTGCCATCGGAAATCCGAACCGGGCCCGGCTGTCGAGGTAGCTCTGCGCGACGCTGCGCGCCAGTGCCCGGATGCGGCCGATGTAGGCGGCGCGCTCGGTCACGCTGATCGCGCCGCGCGCGTCGAGCAGGTTGAAGCTGTGCGCCGCCTTCAGCACCTGCTCGTAGGCCGGCAGGGCAAGCTGCGCCTCCATCAGCGACTTCGCCTGCCGCTCGTGCGCCGCGAACGCGGCGAGCAGGAAGTCGACGTCGCTGTGCTCGAAGTTGTAGGCGCTCTGCTCGACCTCGTTCTGGTGGTACACATCACCGTAGGTGAGCCCGTCGGTCCAAGCCAGCTTGTAGACGCTGTCGACGCCCTGCAGGTACATCGCCAGCCGCTCGAGGCCGTAGGTGATCTCGCCGGTGATCGGCTTGCAGTCGATGCCGCCCACCTGCTGGAAGTAGGTGAACTGCGTCACCTCCATGCCATTCAGCCAGACCTCCCAGCCCAGGCCCCAGGCGCCGAGCGTCGGGTTCTCCCAATCGTCCTCGACGAAACGGACGTCGTTGCTCTTCAGGTCGAAGCCGAGCGCCTCCAGCGAGCCGAGGTAGAGATCGATGATGTCGGCGGGCGCCGGCTTGAGGACGACCTGGTACTGGTAGTAGTGCTGCAGCCGGTTCGGGTTCTCGCCGTAGCGGCCGTCCTTGGGCCGGCGGCTCGGCTGCACGTAGGCGGCACGCCACGGCTCGGGGCCGAGCGCGCGCAGGAAGGTCGCGGTGTGGCTGGTGCCGGCTCCCACTTCCATGTCGTAGGGCTGGAGCAGCGCGCAGCCGCGCTCGCCCCAGTACGACTGCAGGCGAAGGATGATCTGCTGGAAAGAAAGCATCTCGCCCCGGCTTCCTGGAATGGCGGAGACGAGCGCGCACGCGTCGTCGGCGGAACGACGATTTTAGGGTGTGCGCCTGCTCGCGAAGAACACGAGCGTGGCGATGCCGAGCGCCCACAGCGGCCAGAGGCCGAGCCGGCCGGCCCAGGCGGCGAAAGGGGTCAGGCCGTTTCGGCCCTGCACCGTCGCCTCGAGGATGCCGCGCGTGTACACCGGCAGGGCATGGGTCACGTGGCCGCGGTGGTCGATCACCGCCGTCGTGCCGGTGTTGGTTGCCCGCAGCATGGGCCGCTGCAGCTCGAGCGTGCGCATGCGCGAGATCTGCAGGTGCTGGTCGAGGGCGACGGTGCGGCCGAACCAGCCGATGTTGCTGATGTTGGCGAGGATGGTCGGCGCGCCGGCGGCCGGCACGAAGCGCGCGGCCAGCTCCTCGCCGAAGAGGTCCTCGTAGCAGATGTTCGGCGCGATCCGTTCGCCCTGGAAAGGGAACGACGGCGCGGTCTGCGGCCCGCGGTCGAAGTCGCCGAGCGGGATGTTCATCATCCGCGTGAACCACCTGAAGCCCGGCGGGATGAACTCGCCGAACGGCACCAGGTGGTGCTTGTCGTAGCGGTAGGCGCCCGCCTCGCCGGCGGCAGCCGTGGCGGAGAGGCCGATCGCCGAGTTGGTGTAGCCGGTCTCCGGATCGCCGAGCGGGATGCCGAACAACGCCGCCCGTCCGGGAACCGCGAACGGCTCGCGCAGCGCCTGCATGTAGGCCGGGTCGAGCTGGCTCGGAAGAAGCGGGATCACGGTCTCGGGCCCGACCACCAGCGCGCCGCGTGCGGCCGCGAACTGCGCCGCCGTCCCGGCCAGCGCTTCCGGGACGTAGCGGGCCGAGAACTTCTCGTCCTGGGCCACGTTGCCCTGGAGCAGGGAGACGCTCAGCGTGCCGCTCGGGACGGTGAAGTCATGGCGCCCGAGCAGGTTGCCGGCGACCAGCGCCAGCGCCAGGATCCCCGCCGGCCACGCCAGCGCACGCCGGCCGCGGACGGCCGCCCCGGCGAGTGCGGCAGCGAGCCCGGCGGCGAGCGCGCCCAGGGCGTACACGCCGAGCCACGGTGCGAACCCACCCAGGGGGGTGTCGACGTGGGCATAGCCGCTGGCGAGCCAGGGAAAGCCGGTGAAGAAGACGCCGCGCGCCAGCTCGGCGAGCAGCCAGGCGGCGGCGAAGACCAGGGCGAACGGGAGCACGCCCGTGCCACGCCAGCGGGCCGCCGCCGCCATCGCTGCCGCGAGGTAGAGCGACAGCACCGCGGCCAGCCCGAACACCGCCAGCGCCGCCATCCAGGCCGGCAGCCCGCCGTAGCGGTGCATGCTGACGAACAGCCACCAGGTGCCGGCGCAGAGCCAGCCGGTGCCGAACGCGAAGCCAAGCCAGGCCGCCCGACCGGGCGTGGCCAGCGCGACCCGCCACGCGAGCACGGCGACTGCGGCGAGCTGCGCCAGCCCGAAGGCGGTCTCGACGAAGACGAGCGTGTGCAGCGCGCCCAGCGCCGCCAGCGCGAGCGGCTCGAGGTACCGGCGGCCGGCCCTGCCGCCGCGCGTCAAGCGCCGTCGGACCCGAGCGCCTCTTCGGCGGCGCGGGTCACCTTGAACCAGCGCACGGCGCCGCCGCGCGCCAGCATCACCGCGAAGACGAGGCCGCCGATCGTCACCGCCTCGCCGCGACGCGGCACCCGGCCCATCTCCTGGGCGACGAGGCCGCCGATGGTGTCGAACTCGTCCGTGGGCAGGGCCACGTCGAAGGCTTCGTTGACGGCCGCGACGGTGGCGTCCCCGGCCACCCGCTGGCTGCCGTCGGCCAGGGTGTAGATGCTGGACTCGGCGTCGTTCTCGTCGAACTCGTCCTCGATCTCGCCGACGATCTCCTCGAGGACGTCCTCGATGGTCAACAGCCCGGCGGTGTGGCCGAACTCGTCGATGACGATGGCGATGTGGTTACGGTTCGAGCGGAAGTCGCGCAGCAGGTCATTCAGGCCCTTGGACTCGGGCACGAAGACGGCGGGCCGCAGCAGCGTCCGCAGGCTCAGGTCGGGCGAGCGCTGCAGCTTCAGCAGGTCCTTGGCCATGAGGACGCCGATGATGTTGTCGCGCCGCTCCTCATAGACGGGGAAGCGCGAATGGCCGGT
>NZ_JANODC010000525.1:0-4761 GCF_031412495.1 Rhizobacter sp.
GCGGCGAGCGCCGATTGCTCGTCGTCGAACACGCGCGCCGGGCCGGTGATGACCGGGTTCTTGAGGCCCGTGATCTTGGCGACGCAACCCTCGGGCGAGAGGTTGCCGCGCAGGATGGCGAGGTGGCCGTGCTCGTACATCGGTCGGTCGATCGGCCGGATCACATCCTGGCCGGCCGGCGCGGTGGGGAGGCCGGCGAGCGTCTCGGCCAGAGTCTTGCCGGTGATGGTGATGCAGTCGCCGTGCAGGTGCCCGGCTTCGAGCAGGATCCTCATCACCTCGGGGATGCCGCCGGCGCGGTGCAGGTCGACCGCGAGGTACCTGCCGGAAGGCTTCAGGTCGCAGAGCACCGGCACCTTGCGCCGCACGCGCTCGAAGTCGTCGATCGTCCACTCGACCTCGGCCGCATGGGCGATGGCCAGGAAGTGCAGCACCGCGTTGGTCGAGCCGCCGGTGGCCATGATGACGGCGACCGCGTTCTCGATGCTCCTGCGCGTGACGATGTCGCGCGGCTTCAGGTCGCGGCGCACTGCCTCGACGAGGACCCGCGCCGCGTTCTTGGCCGCACCGACGATCTCGTCGTGCACGTTGGCCATGGTGCTGGAGTAGGGCAGGCTCATGCCGAGGGCCTCGAACGCCGAGCTCATGGTGTTGGCCGTGTACATGCCGCCGCACGACCCGCTGCCGGGAATAGCGCGCCGCTCGATCTCGCCGAAGTCCTTCTCGCTCATCGTCCCGGCGCTGAACTGGCCGACGGCCTCGAAGACGCTGACGATGTTCAGGTCCTGGCCCTCGTAGCGGCCGGGCAGGATGGTGCCGCCGTAGACGTAGATCGCGGGGACGTTGGCGCGAAGGATGCCCATCATCCCGCCCGGCATGTTCTTGTCGCAGCCGCCGACGACGAGCACGCCGTCCATCCACTGGCCGCCGACGCAGGTCTCGATGCAGTCGGCGATGACCTCGCGCGAGACCAGGCTGTACTTCATGCCCTCGGTGCCCATCGCCATGCCGTCGCTGATGGTGGGCGTGCCGAAGATCTGCGCGTTGCCGCCCGCTTCCTCGATGCCGGCGACCGCCGCGTCGGCGAGCTTCTGCAGGCCGGAGTTGCACGGCGTGATGGTCGAGTGGCCGTTGGCGACGCCGATCATGGGCTTGCCGAAATCGCCCTTCTCGTAGCCCAGCGCGTAGTACATGGACCGGTTCGGCGCCCGCGCCACGCCCTCGGTGATGTTCCTGGAGCGGCGGTTGATTGGCATGGCGATGTCATCCTGGGCGGGGCGAAGGACCTCATCGTAGCGCCGAGATCCTTCGCTTCGCCCGGGATGACGGCCCGGGTCCGTCGATATCATTCCCGCATGCTCGTGCACCCGCAGTTCGACCCGATCGCGATCGACCTCACCAAGCTCGGCCTGCCGGTCGCGATCCACTGGTACGGGATCACCTACCTCGTCGCCTTCGGGCTGTTCCTCTTCCTCGCCGTGCGGCGCTCGCGGCTGCCTCATTTCGCCGCGGCAGGCTGGACCCGGCAGGACGTCGAGGACCTGCTGTTCTACGGCGTGCTCGGCACCGTCATCGGCGGCCGTCTCGGCTACGTGCTGTTCTACAAGCCCGGCTACTACGCGAGCCATCCGCTCGAGATCTTCGCCGTCTGGAAGGGCGGCATGGCTTTCCACGGCGGGTTGCTCGGCGTCCTCGCCGCGCTCGCCCTGTATGCCCATGTCCGCAAGCGACGCTTCCTCGAGGTCACCGACCTGGTGGCGCCGTGCGTGCCGACCGGCTTTGCGGCGGGGCGGATCGGCAACTTCATCAACGGCGAACTGTGGGGCCGCTTCGCCGACCCGGCGCTGCCGTGGGGCATGGTGTTCCCGCAGTCGGGTTCGCCGCTGCCGCGCCATCCGTCGCAGCTCTACCAGTTCGCGCTCGAAGGCATCCTCCTGTTCGTCGTGCTGTGGGTGTACGGCCGCCAGCCGCGCGGCCTGGGCCAGGTCAGCGGCGCGTTCCTGGCGGGATATGGCGTGCTGCGCTTCTTCGCCGAGTTCTTCCGCGAGCCCGACAGCTTCCTCGGCCTCCTCGCCTTCGACATGAGCATGGGCCAGTGGCTGTGCCTGCCGATGATCGCCGCCGGCATCGCCCTGTGGACCTGGGGCCGGGGCCGGCCGACCCCGCCAGTCGCCGGCGGCGGGCCGCGGCCGCCGCGCGCCTGAGGAGCCGACGATGCGCCAGATCGTCCTCGACACCGAGACCACCGGCCTCAGCCCCGAGTCGGGCGACCGGATCATCGAAATCGGCTGCGTCGAGCTCGTCAACCGGCGCCTGAGCGGGCGGACCCTGCACTTCTACGTGAACCCGGAGCGCCGCAACAGCGTCGACGCGTTCAAGGTGCACGGCCTCTCCGACGAGTTCCTCGCCGACAAGCCGCTGTTCGGCGAGGTCGTCGAAGAGCTGCTCGAGTTCGTGCGCGGCGCCGAGATCATCATCCACAACGCCGCCTTCGACATCGGCTTCCTCGACGCCGAGCTGCGCCGCATCGGCCGGCCGTGCTTCACGGCGCAGGAGGTCCGCATCACCGACAGCCTGTCGATGGCCCGCGACAGCTTCCCGGGCAAGTCGAACTCGCTCGACGCGCTTTGCAAGCGGCTCGAGGTGAACAACGCGGGGCGTGAGCTGCACGGCGCGCTCCTCGATGCCGGGCTGCTGGCCGAGGTCTACATCCGCATGACGCGCGGGCAGGGCGCCCTCGTCATCGACAGCACCGACGGCTTCGCCGCCGAGATCGCGGCGCGGCCGGTCGATTTCGGTCTGCTGAGTCTCGTGGTCATCGAACCCGACGACGAGGAGCTGCTGGCCCACGCCGCGCTCCTGGCCGAGATCGACAAGGCCAGCGGTGGCAGGACGGTGTGGCAGAACCGCTGAGGGCGCGGCCAGGCCCGCGACCACTTTCGACGCGGCGCTGTGCAACAATCTCGACCCTTCCCGGCCTAGCCGGAAAGTCCTCACCGGGTGGTTAGCTCAGCGGTAGAGCACTGCCTTCACACGGCAGGGGTCACAGGTTCAATCCCTGTACCACCCACCAATAGATCGACGACTTACGGGGGTAGCAACGTCTCCTTTGGAGACATCCTCGTCAGTCGATCAGGACGCCGTCCTCGAAGAACGGATAGGGCCCTTCGAACGTTCCGCTCGCCGCGAGGTGGCTCACGAGCCGCTGCTCGTGCGGGTTCCAGGCGTGCACCCGGAACGCGGGCGGTTCGAGGGTCCACGCCGAGACGGCGTCGGGGTCGAGGTCCAGACAGACCTGATGCGCGGGGCCCGGGGCCGTGGAGGCAATGGTGCCTGCGAAGCGGACGTCGATCGCCCGGTGCAAGTGGCCGCAGATGATGCGCTCGACGTTCGAATGTCCCGCGACGATCGCCTCGAGCTCGGGCCCGCCCGCCAGCAGCCCGATGTTGTCCATGTGGCCGATCAGCGTCTGGAACGGCGGGTGATGCATGGCGATGACGACGGGCCGGCCGGCCGCAGCGGCGAGCTGCTCCTCCAGCCACGCCAGCCGCTCGGCGTCGAGCGCGCCTTCGCTGCGCCCGGGGACGACCGTGTCCAGCGCCAGCAGGCGCAGCGGGCCGACGTCGACGGCGAATTGCACGTACTGGTCAGAACCGAGGTAGGCATGCGCCGGAAAACTGCGCCGCATCTCGTCGCGACTGTCGTGGTTGCCCGGCATCAGGAAGACGGGCAGGCCAGCGGCCTCGAGGGGGGCGATCTGGTCGCGCAGGGAGGCATATTCGGCCGGGCGCCCGAAGTCCGTGAGGTCGCCGCTGATGACCACGGCGTCCGGGCGCTGCCTGAGTGCCAGCACCGAGGCGACCATCGCGCGGAAATAGCCGGACGTGTCGACGCGGCGATAGGCGAGGCGACCCGGCTCGCGGATGTGCAGGTCGGTCAGCTGCACCAGGATGGTCGGCGCGTCGGCGCTTGCGGAACCCATGGCCTGGCTCACGTCGCCGCCTGCAGGGAGGCCATGAGCCGATCGGGTGCGACCCACAGGCCGACGTCGTCGCCGACATCGAACGGGCTGTCGCGCGCCACGTCGGCGACGAGCGGCGCCTGTCCGGCCGCCTCGACGCGCAGGTGGATACGCTCGCCGAGGAAGGTGCGGTGCCGCACGGTGGCGGCGGCCCAGCCTGCCTGGCGTGGCCCGATCTGCAGGTCCTCCGGCCGGACCAGCACGCTCGCCTCGGACGACCGGGCCGCGCACGGCCACTCGACACCGCCGAGCTTGACCACCCCCCGCGTCACGGCGTCGGCGTCGCGCTCGATCCGGTTCACCCGCCCCAGGAACTCGGCCACGAACGCATGCGTGGGCGCGCGGTAGAGCGTCTCGGCATCGCCTACCTGGACGATGCTGCCGGCGTGCATCACGGCGAGCCGGTCGGCGATTGCGAAGGCCTCGTGCTGGTCGTGGGTGACGTGCACGGCGGTGATGCCGAGGCGGCGCAGCAGCTCGGCGAGCTCGTCGCGCAGCGACTCCTTGAGCTTGGCGTCGAGGGCGGCAAGCGGCTCGTCGAGCAGCAGCACGCGCGGCCGCACCGCCACTGCGCGGGCGAGGGCGACGCGCTGGCGCTGCCCGCCGGACAGCTCGGCGGGGCGCTTGCCCTCCAGTCCGTTCAGGCGCACCAGGTCGACGCGCTCGCCCACGGCGCGCCGGCGCTCGGCGGCGTCGACGCCGCGCACCAGCAGGCCGTAGCCGATGTTGGCCGACACCGT
>NZ_JANODC010000526.1:0-4472 GCF_031412495.1 Rhizobacter sp.
GCGCCCCGGCCAGCCGTCGCTTAGCGCCAGGGCGAGACCTGCGAGGCCGATGGCGCCCAGCCCGGCGACGAGCGACCAGCTCTTGCGCTTCGCATGGCGCGGCGCGCGCGCGTGCCGCTCGACGAAGCGCCACGTGAGCCAGGCCAGGACCATGCTCAGCCCGAGCAAGGCGAGGCGAAGGCTGGCCGGCGCCGTGTCCCCGGCGACGATGCGGGCGAAGGTCAGCAGCGGCCAGTGCCAGAGATAGAGCGGGAAGCTGATCAGGCCGACCCAGACCAGCACGCGCGATGCGCCCAGGGCCCGGTTCACCGGCGCACCCGGACCGCTGGCGATGATCGCCGCCGTGCCAAGCGCCGGCAGAAGCGCCCAGGCGCCGGGAAAGAGGGCGTGCCGGTCGATCCACAGCATCGGCGCGAGCATCGCGGCGACACCGAGCCAGCCGAGGCCCGCCGGCACCTTCGTCTGCAGTGGCCGCATGGAGCGGGCATGCCGCCGCTGCTCGACGAGGGCCAGCAGCCCACCGGCGAGCAGCTCCCACGCACGCAGCAGCGGGTGATAGAACGCCGCCGCCTTGTCGAAGGAGACGATCCACAAGGCGGCAGCGAACGACATCAGCGCGGCCACCGCAGCCATCCGGGCGGGCGCCCGCCCGAGGCGCAGCGTCAGCCACAGCGCCAGCGGCCAGGCGATGTAGAACTGTTCCTCGATGCCGAGCGACCACAGGTGCAGCAGCGGCTTGGTGTGCGCCGCTTCGTCGAAGTAGCCGGTCTCCGAGAGCAGCACGAAGTTGGACCCGAACACGGACGCGCCGGCGGTGTGCGTGCCGAGGGTGCGGTACTCGCCGCTCAGCAGCAGCCACCAGCCGCCGAGCAGGCAGGCGGCCAGCACCGCCAGCAGGGCCGGGACGATGCGGTTGACGCGCCGGCTGTAGAAGCGCCACAGGCTGAAGCGGCCGGCCTCGAGATCGCGGGCGACGATGCCGGTGATCAGGTAGCCCGAGATCACGAAGAAGACGTCTACGCCGACGAAGCCGCCCGGCAACAGGGCGGGAAACGCGTGGAAGACGACGACGGCGGCGACGGCGATGCCGCGCAGGGCATCGATATCGGCGCGGTACGGGAGGCTCACCCCCGGCGGTTCGGACGGCGCACGTCAGCGCCGCGCGTACTGGGTTGCACCGAACAGCACCTCGCGCTCCTGGTCGGTGCGGACGGGCTTGCGCAGCTCGGCCATCACGGCAACGCCGCGCTGCACGGCGGGCCGGGCCGCAATGCCGTCGAACCACGCCTTCAGCTGCGGATAGTGCTCGATGTCCACGCCCTGGTTCTGCCACGAGCGCAGCCAGGGAAAGATGGCGATGTCGGCGATCGTGTATTCGTCGGTGGCGATGAACCGGCTCGACGCCAAGCGCTTGTCGATCACGCCGTAGAGGCGCTTGGCCTCGTTGCTGTAGCGGTCGATCGCATAGGGAATCTTCTCGGGCGCGTAGAGGCGAAAGTGATGCGCCTGGCCGAGCATCGGGCCGACGCCGCCCATCTGGAACATCAGCCACTCGAGCATCGAGTAGCGGCCGCGCACGTCGTCGGGGATGAAGCGGCCCGTCTTCATCGCCAGGTACATCAGGATCGCGCCCGACTCGAACAGCGTGATCGGCACGCCGTCGGGGCCGTCCGGATCGACGAGCGCCGGGATCTTGTTGTTCGGGCTGATGGCGAGGAACTCCGGCCTGAACTGGTCGCCGGCACCGATGTCGATCGGAATGGCCTTGTAGTCCAGCCCGCACTCCTCGAGCATGACGTGGATCTTGTGGCCGTTCGGCGTAGGCCACGAATACACTTCGATCATCGCGCTGGCACCTCGATCAAGGGCGCACCTGCGCCGTGGCGCACGACTCTAGTGGATCGGACGCGGCGATGCTCGAAGGATTCAAGGGCTTCTTCGCCAACCAGGGCCTCGGTCCCGACTTCGCAGAGGTCGCCGCGTGGGCGAGGCGGCGCGGCCTGGCCTTCAAGCGCGAGCGCGACGGCAACGGCTTCGTCGTCGACGGCAGGCTGGACGGCCAGCCGTGGCGGCTCGAGTGGGGCCCGTCGCAGCGCCCGTACATCGAAGGCCGCGAGCTGCGCCTGCGCATCGAGCTCGGCCTGCCTGCCGACCTCCTCATGCTGCTGATGTCGCAGCCCCTGATGGAATCGCTGGAGAAGCAGGCCTTCGAGGAATTCACGCAGGGCAACCAGACGCAGCTCGGCAGCGCCACGCCGGAAGAGACGCGCTGGCTGGTCCTGTTCCCGAAGATCTCGCTCGCCGCCTGCCCGACCCTTCGCGGCCGCTTCGGCGGGGTGTCGAACGTTGCGAAGGAAGGTGCCGCCTGGCTGGACGGGCCGCTCTGCCGCGAGCTCGAGCGCGCCGCGACGACCTTACTGCAGGCATCGCCGGCGTGGCTGCTGATGACCCAGAAGGGCCGCGCCTACCTGCGCATGCACTGCCCGGTCGTGGACGAGTCCGACATCGCCGCGGCCCTGGCCCTGTTCGAGACCGCCTGCACCGAGGCGATCCGCGTCGGCCGTTCGCGAGGCGATCCGCCGCCGTAGGCAGTTGCCGGCTCAGACGTGCCGGCCGAGCTCGATCTTGGCGATGGCGTTGCGATGCACCTCGTCGGGGCCGTCGGCGAAGCGTAGGGTGCGGGCACCGGCGTAGAAGCCGGCGAGCGGGAAGTCGCCCGACACGCCGCCGCCGCCGTGCACCTGCATCGCCCAGTCGATCACCTGGCAGGCCATGTTCGGGGCCACGACCTTGATCATCGCGATCTCGGCCTTCGCCGCCTTGTTGCCGGCGACATCCATCATCCACGCCGCCTTCAGCGTCAGCAGGCGGGCCATGTCGATCTGGCAGCGCGATTCGGCGATGCGCTCGCGCGTCACGCCCTGCTCGGCGACGGTGCGGCCGAAGGCGACCCGGCTCGACGCGCGCTTGCACATCAGCTCAAGCGAGCGCTCGGCGAGGCCGATCAGGCGCATGCAGTGGTGAATGCGTCCCGGCCCGAGGCGGCCCTGGGCGATCTCGAAGCCGCGGCCTTCGCCGAGCAGGATGTTGTCGACCGGGACGCGGACGTCTTCGAACAGCACTTCCATGTGCCCGTGCGGCGCGTCGTCGTAGCCGAAGACGCTGAGTGGCCTGACGATCGTGATGCCCTTCGTGTCGGCCGGGATGAGCACCATCGACTGCTGCGAGTGGCGAGGCGCGTCGGGGTCGGTCTTGCCCATGAAGACGTAGATCTGGCAGCGCGGGTCGCCGGCGCCGCTGGTCCACCACTTGCGGCCGTTGATGACGTAATGGTCGCCTTCGCGACGGATGCTCGACTCGATGTTGGTCGCATCCGACGAGGCGACCGCCGGCTCGGTCATCGCGAAGGCGCTGCGGATCTTGCCGTCGAGGAGCGGCTGCAGCCAGCGGTCCTTCATCGCCGGCGAGCCGTAGCGCTCGATCGTCTCCATGTTGCCGGTGTCGGGCGCCGAGCAATTGAAGACCTCCGGCGACCACGGCACGCGGCCCATGATCTCGGCCAGCGGCGCGTAGTCGCTGTTCGACAGGCCGAACTCGCGGCCGCTTTCCTTCGAGCCCTTGCCGCCCGCCGTCGGCGGTAGGAACAGGTTCCACAGGCCCTGGGCGCGCGCCTTCGGCTTTAGCGTTTCGATCGTCTGCAGCGGCGTCCACCGCTTGCCCGCCTGGGTGTTGGCCGCGATCTCCTCCTCGTAGCGCTGCTCGGCCGGGTAGATGTGCTCGTCCATGAAGCGGAGCAGCTGCGCCTGCAGTTCCTTGGTGCGGGGGGAGTATTCGAAGTCCATGGTGTTCTTTCGTGATGTGGGTCGAGGCGGGGCGCCTCAGGTCTGCTGGGCGATGCGCCAGCCCATCTCGGCGAGCGGCCGGGCCCCGGCGGCCGATTGCCGGGCCTGCGCGCTCGATGCCGTGCCGGCCTCGACCCGCTTGGCGATACCCTGCAGGATGCCGGCGATGCGGAACAGGTTGTAGGCGAGGTAGAAGTTCCAGTCGGCCATGACAGCATCCGGATCGGCGCGACCGGTCCGCTCGCAGTAGCGGCGGACGTAGCTCTTCTCGTCGGGGATGCCGAGGGCCGCGTGGTCGAGGCCGCCGATGCCGCGGAACGACCCCGGCGGGATGTGCCACGACATGCAGTGGTAGCTGAAGTCGGCGAGCGGGTGGCCGAGGGTCGACAGCTCCCAGTCTAGGACGGCGACGACACGCGGTTGCTGCGGATGGAAGACGAGGTTGTCGAGCCGGTAGTCGCCGTGCACCACGCGCGCCTGCGACGCGTCGCGCGCGCTCGCCGGCATGTGCGCCGGCAGCCACTCGATCAGCCGGTCCATGTCGGTGATCGGCTCCAGCACGCCCGGTGCCAGGCTGGCCGCGTATTGCCGGCTCCAGCGTGCGATCTGGCGCTCGAAATAGTTGCCGGG
>NZ_JANODC010000527.1:0-2103 GCF_031412495.1 Rhizobacter sp.
CCCCCGGCGGTGACCGAGTTCCCGGACGTCTCTCGCCTGAACGAGCTGCTGATCGTCGGCCCGGTCACCGTGCGCAGCGCCTGCTCGCACCACCTGTGCCCGATCATGGGCCGGGTCTGGATCGGCATCCTGCCGAACGAACACTCGAACCTCATCGGCCTGTCGAAATACGTCCGCATCTGCGACTGGATCATGAGCCGGCCGCAGATCCAGGAAGAGGCGGTGACGATGCTGGCGAACGAGCTGCAGGACCGCGTCAAGCCCGACGGCCTGGCCATCGTCATGGAGGCCGACCACTTCTGCATGGCCTGGCGCGGCGTCAAGGACGCGGACGCGAAGATGACGAACAGCGTCATGCGCGGCTCCTTCCTCAAGGACGCCAACCTGCGCCGCGAGTTCCTGTCGCTGGTCGGCCGGAAGGCCTGAAGGAGCACCCGATGCTGGTCCGTCTCATGTATGCCAGCCGTGCCGCGGCTGGCGTCGATGCCGAAGTGATGGCGGCGATCCTCAAGCGCTCGAAGGAGCACAACCCGCGCGTCGGCGTCACCGGCGTGCTCTGCCACTGCGCCAACGCCAACATCTTCCTGCAGGTGCTCGAGGGCGGCCGCAGCCCCGTCAGCACCCTCTACAACCGGATCGCGCAGGACCCGCGCCACCGCGACGTCGCCCTGCTCAGCTACGAGGAGATCGGCGAGCGCAGCTTCTCGAGCTGGTCGATGGGGCAGGTCAACATGAGCCGCCTCAACCCGGCGCTGCTGCTGAAGTATTCCGAAGCGGCGGTGCTCGACCCCTACGCCGTCTCCGGCAAGGCGTCGCTCGCCCTCTTCAACGAGCTGGTGGCAACGGCGTCGGTGAACGCGCCGGTCTGACGGCGGAGGCGGCCGGCCGGGCCGCCTCGGTGGCGGCCGCCGCTTGCGCAATCCCTGACGATGCCGACGCCGGCCGGGCCGCAGCCCGCGCCGCGGCCGAGCGCTTGTTCTGGTCGTTGCGGTCGGCGGCGCCCGCCGGCGGAACGGGGGTGCCGAGCGGCATGCTGTCGCTGGTCGCCGGCGTGCCGCTGTCGACCCCGGCCGGAATGGCGGTGGACTGCGATCCGGTCGGCGGCAGCCGCGGTGGCGGCTTGGGCTGGGGCTGCTGCGCCGCGGCCCACGGCACCAGGACGCTGGCGGCGAGGGCGACGGCGGCCGATCTGGCGACGCGAAGATGGCACGACATGGCGACTCCCTGGGCACGGACCCGAGGCGTCGAGTCTCCCACGCGGCTTCGCCCCGCCGCGTCGGACGGAGCGCTTCGCGCGGCTAGGTGTTCGACTTCGGCGCGGCGACCTTGCGCGCAGATGCCGCCTTCCTGGCCGGGCGCGCGGGTTTCTTGGCGGCCTTCTTCGCAGGTGCCTTGGCGGGCGTCTTTGCCGCCGTCAGCGAAGCCGCCTCCGCACCGGTCTTGGCCACCGGCCTCGCCGGCGCGCCGCCCTTCTTCGCCGCCGGCGGCCGACCGGGCCGCGGCTCGAACTCGAACACCACCTTGCCCTCGGTCGCGTCCCAGGCCAGGCGGGCCTTGAACTTGCGCCGCGTCTTGTTGGAGACGAAGCCGTCGAGCAGGTCGGTGCGACCGGTCTCGAGCAGCTTGGTCATCTGCTCGCGCGAGACCGGCTGCTGCAGGATCACCTTGCCGACCTTGAAGTCGCTCGACGGGTTCGGGCCGACCGCGTTCTCGGAGACGTAGCTGGTGCCGAACTCGAACACCCGGCCGCCGCTCTTCGGGCACTTGCCGAGCGGCTCCTGGTCGCCGAAGTCCACGGGCGCGCCGGACTCGGCTTCCCGCTTGGCCTCCTCGCCGAAATCGAACTCCAGCTTCCAGGTCCCGATCTCCTCGTCGCGGACGAGCTTGAGCTCGGCCGTGAACGGCCAGCCCGCCTTCGAGCGGAAGCCTTCGAGCGGGCCGATGCGCCGGTCGCGCAGGAAGGCCTCGACCTCGGCCAGCTCGAACGGGCGCCCGCCCGGGATCTTGCTCATCGAGAAGCCGCAGCCCTCGCGCGGCGGCGCAGCGCCGGGCGTGCCTTCGGGGATGCCAACGCAGGCGTAGCGGCGGTAGTTCTCCTTCACG
>NZ_JANODC010000528.1:0-2226 GCF_031412495.1 Rhizobacter sp.
CGGCGACATCAACATCGCGCACAAGGAGATCGACCTCCGGAACTGGAAGGGCAACCGCAAGAACAGCGGCTTCCTGCCCGAGGAGCGCGCCTGGATGACGCGGCTGTTCGAGGAGCTCGGCTTCGTCGACGTGTTCCGCACGCTCAACCCGCACCCCGAGCAGTACACCTGGTGGAGCAACCGCGGCCAGGCCCGGGCGAAGAACGTCGGCTGGCGCCTCGACTACCACCTGGCGACGCCCGCCGTCGCCACCCTCGCGACGCGCGAGCACATCTACCTCGAGCAGCGCTTCAGCGACCACGCGCCGCTCGTCATCGACTACGACTTCAAACTATGACCCCCACCGCCATGAACCTGGACGCCATCGAGATCGAGACCGCGCCGAACCCGCGCGCCAGCATGATCATCCTGCACGGCCTCGGCGCCGACGGCAACGACTTCGTCCCTGTCGCGCACGAGCTCGACCTGGGGGCCGTCGGCCCGGTGCGCTTCGTCTTCCCGCATGCCCCGACTCGGCCGGTGACGATCAACGGCGGTCACGTGATGCGCGCCTGGTACGACATCTTCGGCTTCGACGCGACGCAGCGGCGCGAGGACGAGGCCGGGTTGCGCGACTCGCAGGCGCTGGTGGAGGCGTTCATCGCCAAGGAGAAGGAGCGCGGCGTCCCGGCGGGGCGGATCGTCCTGGCGGGGTTCAGCCAGGGCTGCGCGATGACGCTGATGACCGGGCTGCGGCACGGGGAGCGCTTGGCCGGCCTGGTCGGACTGTCCGGCTACCTGCCCCTGGCGTCGTTGCTCGCGGCCGAGCGGCACTCGGCCAACCACGACGTGCCGATCTTCCTGGCGCACGGGACGCAGGATCCGGTGATCCCGATCGCGCGGGCCCGGGAGTCGCGCGACGCGCTCGTCGGGGCCGGGCACACGGTGGAGTGGCACGAGTACCCGATGCCGCACTCGGTGTGCGGGCCGGAGATCGTCGACCTGAACCGGTGGCTGATCGGCGTCCTTCGACGTTGACGTGACCTGCGCCGCGAGCTGACGGCTCTCAGCGCGTAGTGGAACCCGTCGGCGGCCCGAAGCGCACCTCGGGCTTGTCGGCCCTCGCGTAGAGCCCCGCCACCTGCGGAATGGCGCGCTGGATGTCGCTGATCCGGGTCGGGCCCGAGGGGTGCGTGCTGAGGAACTCGAGCTTGCCGCCCTTGCTCGCCGCGGCCATCTTCTGCCACAGCGTCACGCCGGCCTGCGGGTCGTAGCCGGCGCGAGCGGCGAGCTCGAGGCCGATCAGGTCGGCCTCGCTCTCGTCGTCGCGGCCGAAGCGAAGCGTCAGGAGCTGACCGCCCATGTCGGCGAGCAGGCGCCCGCCGCTGCCGAGGCCGAAGATCGCGGCGCCGATCTCGATCGCGCCCCGCGTCGCCATGTTCTTGCCCATCTGCTCGCGCGCGTGCTCGCGCAGCGCGTGGGTCATCTCGTGGCCCATGATCATCGCCACCTCGTCGTCGCTCAGCTTGAGGCGGTCGAGGATGCCGAAGTAGAAGACGATCTTGCCGCCGGGCATGCAGAAGGCGTTGATGGCGCGGCTGCCGAGGAGGTTGACCTCCCAGCGCCAGTCGCGGGCGCGTGCATTCCATTCGTAGGTATGCGGGATCAGCCGCTTGGCGATCGTGCGCAGCCGCTGCACCTGCGGGTGGCTCTCGGGCGCGAGCGCGCCCTTCTGGGCGGCGCCGTTGAGCATCGACGCGTACTGCCCGGTCGCCGCCCGCTCGATCTGATCGGCGGGAACCAGCTTCGAGAGCGTCGACGGGCGCCCGACCTCGACGCCTTCGCGGGCCAGCACTGTGCCGGTCGCGGCGACCGCGGCGCCGGCGCCGAGCAGGCGGACGAACAGGCGCCGGTCGGGTCGGGCGCAGCAGCGGCACTCGGGCAGGACGAGGCGAAGCGGGGCGTCAGGCATGGCCGGAAGGAGCGTCGGGAGGCTCTTCCAGCATAGCAATCTGCGGCCGCATCGTGATCAGAAGGGCCAGGGCCGGGAGCGCGGCGATGGTCGAGACGACGAAGAAGGTCGGCCAGCCGATCGACAGCACCAGTACGCCGGCGAGCGGGCCGACCCAGACCCGGCCGACCGAGGCGAAGGCGCTGAGCAGGGCGAACTGGGTCGCGCTGAAGCGCCGGTTGCACAGGCTCATCAGGAAGGCCACGAAGGCCGCCGTGCCCATTCCGCTGGAGATG
>NZ_JANODC010000529.1:0-5969 GCF_031412495.1 Rhizobacter sp.
CCGACGGCTGCAGCCACGCCAAGCTGATTGCCCGCGCCGATGCGGCGATGTACGCCTCGAAGCGCTCGGGCGGCTCGACGCACTGCTTCTACTCCACCGCCATGGACGCCGACGCCGAGGCGCAGTTCGAGCTCCTGCGCGACCTGCGCAAGGCGATCGCGCAGAAGGAATTCGAGCTCTTCTACCAGCCGAAGATCGACTCCAAGAGCGGCAAGGTCACCGCCGTCGAGGCGCTGCTGCGCTGGAAGCATCCGACGCGCGGCCTGCTGCTGCCGAGCACCTTCATTCCCATCGCCGAACGCTTCGGCCTGATCGGAATGATCGGCAACTGGGTCATCGAGGACGCCTGCCGGCAGAGCCGCCAATGGCGCGACAAGGGCCTGCGCATGCGCGTCGCCATCAACCTGTCGGCGCACCAGATGCGCCAGGACGACATCGTCGAGCGGATCACCGGCGCCCTGCAGGCGCACAAGATCCATCCCTCGCTGCTGACCTGCGAGATCACCGAGTCGACGGCGATGGAGGACACCAAGACCACGCAGGCGACCTTTCGCCGCCTCGGCGAGCTCGGCACGCACCTGTCGATCGACGACTTCGGCACCGGCTACTCGAGCCTCAGCTACCTGCGCCGCCTGCCCGCGGAGGAGCTGAAGATCGACCGCAGCTTCATCATGGACCTCGAGCACAGCGCCGATGCCCGCGCCGTTGTCGACGCCGTGATCAAGCTCGCCCATGCGCTCGGCCTCAAGGTCGTCGCCGAGGGCGTCGAGAACCCGCGCCAGCAGCAGGTCCTGGCCGAGATGCAGTGCGACGAGCTGCAGGGTTTCCTCTTCGCCAAGCCGATGTCGGCGCGCGCACTGCTGCTCTGGGCGATGAACGACCGCGACGACGCGGCGGTCTTCAGGCCGTCGCTGTTCGATGAGACGCGGCAGTCGGAACGGGCCTGAGCGGCAGCTGTCCGCAGCCGTCGCGGCAACGGCCCGTGCCGCCTCGCTGCAATTCGTCCCGGGAAAACCGCGCTCCGTCGCAAGCGCCTTTTCCGGCCGGCAAGGGCCTCCTACATTCCCGCCATCGCACCTCGCGGTGCCCCGCTGTCGAGAGATCACCATGACCGGACACACGCTCTCAGCCGTCTTCACCTTCGCCCTGCTGGCCGGCGGCGCCGCCGCGATCGGCTCGGAGATGTTCTCGCCGCGCCAGGCCTCCGCGCCGCAGGCGGAGATGCAGGCCGTGACCTTGCCGCCGGTGATCGTCACCGGCCGGCGCCAGAAGCCCGTCGAGGTGGCCGCCGGCACGCCGGCCGAGCCGGCGCGCGTGCAGTGACGGCGCCGTGCGACCGGGGCCCCGCCGGCGCAGCGGTCACATCTGCCGGAAGACGTGCAGGAAGCTGCGGCTGACCGGAAGCACCTCGCGCCGGCCCTTCAGCTGCACCTCCGCGGTCTCGTTGAGGCCGCGGTTGACCTGCGCGACCTGGCGCAGGTTGACGATCACCGAGCGGTGGATCTGGGCGAAGGTCTCGGGGTCGAGCTCGTCGGCGAGCTCCCGGATCGTCTTGCGGATGAGCGCCTCGCCGCCCTCCCACGCGACCAGCGTGTACTTCTCGTCGGAGCGCAGGAAGGCGATCTGCTCGACCGGGATCAGGCGCACGCTCGTTCCCACCAAGGCGCGGATCCACTGCAGGTGCCGGGCCCGGCCGAAGTTGCCGCGGGCGCCCAGCTCGCTGGCGAGCCGGTCCAGCACGAGGTCGAGGTCGGGTGACGCCGCCGGCGCCGGCGCCGCCAGGCGCTGCTTCAGGCGCTCGATGGTGTCGGCGAGGCGGGCCTCGTCGAAGGGCTTGACGACGTAGTCGAGCGCGCCGTGCTCGAAGGCCTGCACCGCGTACTGCTCGTGCGCGGTCACGAAGACGATCTCGGCGCGCCGGGCGATGGCGCGCGCCGCCTCGATGCCGCCGACGCCGGGCATGTGCACGTCGATGAACGCCACCTGCGGCAGGTGGATCTCGAACAGCTCGATCGCCTCGCGTCCGTTGCGCGCTTCCGCGACCACGACCAGCTCCCGCCAGAGCCGCCCGAGGTGGCCGCGCAGGCGGTCGCGCAGGAGCGGCTCGTCGTCGGCAATGAGCGCCTGCACCGGCTTCATGCCGGGGCCGCCGCGCCGGCCGGGACGATGATCTCCGCGCGCACTCCCTGCGGCGTGTTCTCGTGCAACTCGAGCCTGGCTTGGGGGCCAAAGTAGGCGCGCAGGCGGGCGCGCAGGTTCTCGAGGCCGGTACCCGGCTGCGCCGTCTCGGCCATGCCGGCGCCTGTGTCGGCGACGATGATGCGAAGGGCGTCGTCGGCCGGGCCCCGGCTGGCCACCACGCTGATGCGCCCGCCGGCTTCGCTCGGGTCGATGCCGTGGTGGATGGCGTTCTCGACCAGGGTCAGCAGGCCCATGGTCGGAAATCCGCTGCCGGCCAGCGCCTGCGGGACCTCCACCGAATACTCGAGACGATCGGGCATGCGCATGTGCATCAGCTCGAGGTAGGCGCGGACCAGACCGACCTCGTCGGCGAGCGTGGACGGCCCCGCGTGCAGCTTCGGCATGGCCGCGCGCAGGTAGGCGATCAGGCTGCGGAGCACGGGTGCGGCCCGCGGCGAGCCGGACTCGACCAGCTCCTGGACGTTGGCCAGCGTGTTGAACAGGAAGTGCGGCTCGATCTGCGCGTTGAGCAGCTTGAGGCGGGCATCGAGCGCCTGCTTCTCGAGGGTGCTGCGCTCGAGCTGGAACGACAGCTGTTCGGCCCGCGCCTGCGTGTCGCGCTCGCGGTACAGGGCGCCGAGCGCGAGCAGCGGCGCGATCACCAGGGCCACGCCGGTGAGCACGATGAAGCCGGTGATCCGGCCCTCGTGCTCGAGCATGGCGGCGATCCGGCCGTCGAGCGAGGGAAGGTACGCCAGCAGCGTCGCCACCGGCGCCGTCAGCGCCACCGCGACGACCGGCGCCAGCCAGCGCGGCACGCCCGGGAGCTGCCACGTCCTTCCGGCGACGAAGGCGAGCAGGAGCAAGGCCGACACCCCCAGGGTGCGGCCGAGCAGCACGGCGAACGGGACCTGGAAGATGGGATTCAGCGCCAGCGCCGCGAGCACCGCCAGGACCACCGCGATCAGGGCCCCGCGCCAGGTGAACGCGTCCACGAACGACTGCGCCACCGAAGGGCGACGAGGGGCCGCGGACGCGCCTTTCTCACTCATGCGGGAACGATAGCGCGGGCCCGGGCATGGAAGCGGAGGCGCCCCGCCCGCCTCCGACGAACGACGGTGCCGAGGGTGCGGGCGACGGCCGGACGGCTCGGCCGGCCGCGCCCTGAACCCGCGACCGGCTTAGCCGCCGGCGCGCCGGCTAGGCGCCGGCGCGCTGCAGGCGCGCTGAAAGCGCCTGCTCGAGGGTGTCGGCGCTGTCGAGCAGGTGCGCCCTCGTTTCCTCGTTCAGCCCGGCCCGCTGCCCGGCCCCGCGCAGGCGCTCGAGCAGCGCCCTGGCCTGCTGCCGGACGACACCGCGCGTGTCGGCCCGGCTCGCTCCGCCCGGCCGGATCAGGACCGCGGCGATCCGGTTGATGTGGTCGCGCTGGACCTCGCGACGCAGCGGCGCGATGTCGGTGCGGGCGTCGAGCTCGCTCCACACCGCCTTCGTGAGCCGGTCGTACAGCTCGGACATGCGCAGGGCGCGGCCGGTGCCGGCGGGCGCCTTCTCGCTGCTCTCGAGCAGCCGCGTCGCGACGGTGTCGCTCATCATCGCGCCCAGCAGCGAGCGCTGCATGCCAAGCACCTGCACCGAGGGCGAGTAGTCGGTCTGGGCCGAGCCCTCGCCGTTGCGCAGGGCCTCGGAGCGCTCGCTGAAGTCGGCGCCGAGCTTTCTCTGCAGCGCCGGCGACACGCGCAGGCTGTCGGCCGAAAGCAGGCTGCCGGTGATGAGGTCGAGCGCCTCGCGCTGCTCGGCGAAGGGCACCGGCGTGAGCGGGTCGCGGCCGGTTCCCGGCGCGTCGCGCACCGTGCGCACGCCGCCGATCTGGCGCGCCAGCACGTTGGCGGCACGCGCCACGTCGCGCAGGGCGAAGGTCACCGACCGCTTCAGGACGTTGTATTCCTGGTCGGGCCGCAGCTGGCGCGTCTCCTGGCGCTTGAGCAGGTCCTGGGCGATGGCGATGCGCTTCCTGGCGAAGGCGATCACGTCGCTGCCGAGGTCGAACTGCAGAGACTCGTTGTCGATGCCGAGGAAGTTGTCCTCGTCGGTGCCGTAGGCCAGGAGCGGCTCGGCACTGCGCCCGGCGATCTTCTCCAGCGCTGCCTTTTCCGCCTCGGGCGTCAGGCCGCTCGCGAGCGGCCGGTAGGCGTACTCGATGGCCCAGTAGTCGTACGGCCCGAGCGTGTCGTTGAAGGCGGTGCCGTACTTCTCGCGCGGCTCGTCGGCCGAGTTGAGGTTGATCGGCGCGTACTCCATCACCGAGCCGCTGATGCCGTTGGCCTTCGTGAACGCCGGATCGGCGAGCTGCTGCTGGGTGTAGACGCGCGACGAGCGGAAGTTGTGGCGCAGGCCCAGCGTGTGGCCGACCTCGTGCATCGTCAGGTCCTTCAGGTAGGCGCGCACGAACTGCTCGGCCTCCGGGCTGTCCGGATCGATCTCGCCGCGGGCCTCGAGCACGTCGGCGGCATAGGTGTACTGCTCGGCCGCGAAATCGCCGTAGGTGCAGAGCCGGCCGCTCAGGAGGAGGGCCCGCTCGCCCACGCTGCCGTGATCGTGGCCGGCGTGGTCGTCGACGCCGTTCGAGATCAGGATCTGCGAGCGGGCGGCGCGGATGCTGCGCGAGGACAGGCTCTCGATGCCGATGTCGGCGTCGAGGATCTCGCCGCTGCGCGGATCGACATGGCTCGGCCCGATGGCGCCGAACGCCGGCGTGGCATTGACCATCCAGCGGATCGACGCGCGGCCGAAGTCGAGGGTGTCGAAGTCGGCGTTCTCCGGCTGGACCTCGACCCGGATCGCGTCCTTGAAGCCGATCTTCTCGAAGGCCTTGTTCCACTCCAGCACGCCGGCAGTGATCGGCTCCCGGTACTTCACCGGAATCGAGCGGTCGAGCCAGAACACGATCGGCCTGACCGGCTCCGACAGCTCGGCCGCCGGGTCCTTCTTCTCGAGCCGCCACCGGTTCACGAAGCGCTGCCGCGGCGTGCGCTGCAGGTCGTTGGTGAAGTCGTAGCGGCCGCTCTCGAAGTAGCCGATGCGTGCGTCGGCCTTGCGTCCCTGCATCGGCTCGGCCGGCAGGCGCGCCAGGGAATAGTGGATCGCCAGGAACATGCTGCGCGGATCCGGCAGCGAGCGCGGCGCGCTCGGCTGCGGCGCACCCGGAGGCGTGCCGGGCTGCGGAACCGAGATCGAGCCGGTCGCGTAGTGGCCGAGCACCTCGAGGACGAGCAGGTCGGGCGTGGCCCGGACTTTCGTGATCGCGGAGTTGCGGGCATCGAAGGCATAGCCCTGGCGATAGGCCCGCTGCAGGTCCATGCCGAAGCCGAGCAGGTCGGAAAGGAAGAGGCTGTTCGCCTCGACCAGCACCGACTTGCGCTCCGGCTCGGGCAGGCTCAGCACCGGCGCGCTCGACAGCAGGCTCGGCGAGTACGCGGCCTCGATGGCCAGCGCTTCCGGCGTGTTGGCGTTGGCGACGTAGCCCACGTTGCGCCAGAGCAGCTGGACCTGGTTGTGGACGCGGCGGAACTCGACGATGCCGCTGTCGACCATGAGGCCGCCGAAGAACATTCGTTCGCCGATGCCGGTCTTGAGCTTCGGCGACAGGAAGAACGGCTTGTTGAAGTCATCCGGCTTCAGCTCGAACCAGACCTTGTCGTCCTTCTGCCAGACGACGAGCGTGCCGTCGCTGCGCCTGGCATCCTTCACCACGTCGGCGAACGGCCGCAGGCCACCCGCGGGCGGCGCAG
>NZ_JANODC010000530.1:0-1546 GCF_031412495.1 Rhizobacter sp.
ATCGTCACCACCTTCACCGCCGGCCAGCAGACCACGCTGCCGATCTGGATGCTGCAGGAGCTGATCCGGCCGCGGCAGCGGCCCGTCACCAACGTGGTGGCGGTGGTGATCATCGCCCTGACCTTCGTGCCGATCCTCGGCGCCTACCTGCTGACCCGTTCCGACGAACCGACCCCACGCTGAAGGAGCCCGCCATGGCCGACATCGCCTTGCCCACCGAACTGCTGATCGACGGCGCCTTCGTCGCCGGCGATGGCGAGCCCGAGAAGGTGTTCAATCCTGCCACCGGCGAGGTGCTGGTCGCGGTGCGCGAAGCGTCGCTGGACCAGGTGCACAAGGCGGTGTCGGCCGCCCACCGCGCCTTCGACGCCTGGAGCGAGACCACGCCGATGGAGCGCTCGCGCATGCTGCTGAAGTTGGCCGACAGCATCGAGTCGCGCGCCGAGGAGTTCGCCCGCCTCGAATCGCTGAACTGCGGCAAGCCCTTCGCCCGCGCGCTCGGCGACGAGATTCCGGCCATCGCCGACTGCTTCCGCTACTTCGCCGGCGCCGCGCGTTGCATGAGCGGCACGGTGAGCAACGAGTACCTGCCCGGCCACACCAGCATGATCCGGCGCGACGCGGTCGGCGTCGTCGCGTCGATCGCGCCCTGGAACTACCCGCTCCTGATGGCCGCCTGGAAGACCGCCCCGGCGCTCGCTGCCGGCAACACCGTCGTCCTCAAGCCGAGTGAGCAGACGCCGCTGACGACGCTGTTGCTCGCAAGGCTCGCGGCCGAGATCTTTCCCAAGGGGGTGCTTAACGTGATCTGCGGCCGCGGCTCGACGGTCGGCCAGCCGCTGGTGGAGCATGCGAAGGTCGACATGGTGAGCGTCACCGGCGACGTGTCGACCGGCCGCAAGATCCTGCAGGCCGCCACCGGCACTCTCAAGCGGACCCACCTCGAGCTCGGCGGCAAGGCGCCGGTCATCGTGTTCGACGACGCCGACGTCGCCAGCGTCGTCGAAGGGCTGCGCACCTTCGGCTACTACAACGCCGGGCAGGACTGCACCGCCGCCTGCCGCGTCTACGCCGGCGGCAAGGTCTACGACAAGCTCGTGGCCGACCTGTCCAGCGCCGTCAAGGGCCTGAAGGTCGGCACCCAGGACGAGCCCGACGTCGAGTTGGGGCCGCTGATCAGCGATCGCCAGCGCAACCGCGTGGCCAGCTTCGTCGAGCGCGCGCAGATGACCGGCCACATGGAGATCACCGCCGGCGGCAAGGCCCGCCCCGGCAGCGGCTTCTTCTACGAGCCCACCGTGGTGGCCGGGGCGCGCCAGGAGGACGAGATCGTCAAGCGCGAGGTCTTCGGCCCGGTGGTCAGCGTGACCCGCTTCAACGACACGGAGCAGGCCATCGCCTGGGCCAACGACAGCGACTACGGGCTCGCCTCGAGCGTCTGGACGCAGGACGTGGGCCGCGCGATGCGGGTCGCCAAGAAGCTGCGCTACGGCTGCACCTGGATCAACACCCACTTCATGCTCGTCAACGAGATGCCGCACGGCGG
>NZ_JANODC010000531.1:0-2808 GCF_031412495.1 Rhizobacter sp.
TCTTCCTCGGCATGGACCAGAAGCGCGACGAGCTGCAGTTCTCGAACGTGAAGGGCAAGAACCCGTTCAAGGACAAGCGCGTCCGCCAGGCCTTCTTCCAGGCCATCGACATCGAGGCGATCAAGGCCCGCACCATGCGCGGCGCGGCGACCCCCACCGCCCTGATGATCGCTCCTGGCGTGCGCGGCTTCCAGACCGACATGAACAAGCGCCTGCCGTACGACAGCGAGGCTGCGAAGAAGCTGTTGGCCGAGGCCGGCTACCCGAACGGGTTCGAGGTGGGAATGAACTGCCCGAACGACCGCTACGTCAACGATGCGGCGATCTGCCAGGCGGTCGCGGCCAACCTCGCCCGGATCGGCGTCAAGGTCAACCTGATGGCCGAGACCAAGGTCAGCTACTTCCCGAAGATCCTGCGCCGCGACACGAGTTTCTATCTGCTCGGCTGGACCCCGTCGACGGGCGATTCGCACGACGTCCTCTCGGCCCTCATGGCGACGCCCACCGAGAAGGGCCAGGGCCAGTTCAACCTCGGCGCCTACAGCAACCCGCGCCTCGATGACCTGACGCTGAAGATCCAGTCGGAGACCGACGAGAAGAAGCGCAACGACATGATCCGCGAGGCCTTCAAGATCCACCAGGACGACGTCGGCCACATTCCCCTGCACCAGCAGGCGCTGGCCTGGGGCATGAGCAACCGGGTCAATCTGGTGCAGCTGCCGGACAACCGCATGTTCTTCAAGTGGATCACGGTCAAGTCGAAGTAGGGCAGGCCGCAGCACTCGGCCCGGGGGCAGGGGCAGCGCCTCCGGCGCGGCGCGATTTGCCGCCGGTGCCGGTGACGGCGGTGCCGCCGGGGCGCTTCGCCCGCTTCATCGACAGCGATTTCTGGCACTCGTTCCGCAGCTCGCCGATGGCCATCGGCGCCGCGGTGGTGGCGCTCGTCTGCATCGTCGCGGCTGTGTTCGCGAACTGGATCGCGCCGCACGACCCCTTCAACCTGGCGACGCTGGAACTGAGCGACTCGATGCTGCCGCCGGCCTGGATGGAAGGCGGTACCGCCAAGTACCCGCTCGGGACCGACGAGCAGGGCCGCGACGTGCTCTCGGCGCTGATGTTCGGGGCCAGGATCTCGCTCTTCGTCGGTGGCGCTTCGGTGCTCGTCTCGCTCCTGGTGGGGGTCGGTCTCGGCCTTCTCTCCGGCTATGTCGGCGGCAGGCTCGATGCCCTGATCATGCGAATCTGCGACGTGATGCTGTCCTTTCCCTCGATCCTCATCGCCCTGCTGTTCGCCGGAGTCGGGCACGCGCTGTTCCCCAATGCCAACGACCTGCTCGCGTTCGGGGTCGTCATCGTCGCGATCGCCTTGCCGGGCTGGGTTCAGTACGCCCGTGCGGTGCGCGGCTCGACGATGGTCGAGCGGCACAAGGAGTACGTGCAGGCGGCCCGGGTCATCGGCGTTCCGCCGCTGCGGATCATGTTTCGCCACGTTCTGCCGAACGTCATGGGCCCGGTGCTCGTCCTCTCGACGATCCAGGTCGCCGTAGCCATCCTGGCCGAGGCCACGCTGTCGTTCCTCGGCGTCGGCGTCTCGCCGACGTCGCCCTCCCTCGGCACCTTCATCAACGAAGGCAACAAGCAGCTGTTCAGCGGCGCCTGGTGGCTGGTGATCTTCCCGGGGGCGACCCTGGTCCTGATCGCCTTGAGCATTAACCTGTTCGGCGACTGGCTCCGCGACGCTCTGAACCCGCGCCTTCGCTGAGTGTTCGCTCACACCGCCTCTCACAGGCCTGTCCCGCCCCCATGACCCGTCCCCTGCTCGAAGTGCGCAACCTCCGCGTCCAATTTCCGACCCGCCGAGGCACGCTCGTGGCCATCGACGACATCTCCTTCGAGATCGTCCCCGGAGAGATCCTCGGCGTCGTCGGCGAATCCGGGGCCGGCAAGTCGCTGACCGGCGCGTCGATCATCGGCCTGCTCGACCCGCCCGGCCGCGTGGCGGGCGGGCAGATCCTGTTCGACGGCCGCCGCATCGACGACCTGCCGTACGAGGCCATGCGCAAGGTGCGCGGGCGCTCCATCGGTGCCATCTTCCAGGACCCGCTGACCTCGCTCGATCCGCTCTATACCGTCGGGCAGCAGCTGATCGAGACGATCCAGACCCATCTCGACCTCAATGCGGCCGACGCTCGCCGCCGTGCCGTCCGCCTGCTGCAGGAGACCGGGATCCCCGCCGCCGAGGAGCGTCTCGACCAGTACCCGCACCAGTTCTCGGGCGGCATGCGGCAGCGGGTCGTGATCGCCCTGGCCCTGGCCGGCGAGCCGCGCCTGATCGTCGCCGACGAGCCGACCACGGCACTCGACGTCTCCATCCAGGCGCAGATCATTTTTCTGCTGAAGCGGCTGTGCAAGGAGCACGGTGCGGCCGTCATGCTGGTGACCCACGACATGGGCGTTATCGCCGAGACCTGCGACCGGGTCGCCGTCATGTACGCCGGGCGCATCGTCGAGATCGGGCCCGTCGACGCCGTGATCCACGCGCCGGCCCACCCTTACACCGCCGGCCTGATGGGCTCCATCCCGGCCATGGATGAGGAGCGGGGCCGGCTGCTGCAGATCGATGGCGCCATGCCCCGCCTGACCGCGATCCCGCCGGGCTGCGCCTTCAACCCGCGCTGCCCGCGCGTCTTCGCGCGCTGCCTGGTCGAGCGTCCCGACCTGCTGGAGGCCGGCCGGACCCGCGCCGCCTGCTGGCTGCACGCGCGCGAGCTGAAGGCGGCAGCGTGAGCGCCGTGCCGTCGCCGGCAG
>NZ_JANODC010000532.1:0-7241 GCF_031412495.1 Rhizobacter sp.
GGCGCCCTCCTCCTCGTCATCGAGGCGATGAAGATGGAGCACCAGATCCGCGCCCCGCACGCCGGCACCGTGGCCGCCCTGCACGCGGGCGCCGGCGATCAGGTCGCGGCGAGGCAGCCGCTCGTCGAGGTCGTGCCATGACGGGCGCCGGGCACGCCGAGCTCGACGCCTTCCGCGCCAGCGTGCGCCGCTTCGTCGCGCGCGAGATCGAGCCGTTCGCCGCCGCCTGGGACGAGGCAGAGACCTTTCCGCGCGCGCTCTACCGCCAGGCCGCCGCGGCCGGCCTGCTCGGCCTCGGCTACCCCGAGTCGCTCGGCGGCACGCCCGCCGGCATGGCCTGGCGCCTGATCCCGACCGAGGAGGTCGCCCCGCGCCGGCTGCGGCGGGCTGATGGCGGGCCTCTTCTCCCACTCGATCGGCCTGCCGCCCATCGTCGCGCACGGCAGCGACGCGCTGCAGCGGCGCATCGTTCCGGACGTCCTCGCCGGCGCGAAGATCTCGGCCCTCGCCGTCACCGAGCCGGGCGCCGGCTCCGACGTCGCCCGGCTCGCCTGCCGGGCCCGGTGCGACGGCGGCGCGTGGGTCATCGACGGCGAGAAGACCTTCATCACCTCGGGCCTGCGCGCCGACTGGATCACGCTCGCGGTGCGCACCGGCGGCCCGGGCGCTGGCGGCATCTCGCTCCTCGCCGTGCCCGGCGACGCGCCCGGGCTGGAGCGCACGCCGCTGGCGAAGATGGGCTGGTGGTGCAGCGACACGGCCCAACTGCGCTTCGCGAACTGTCGCGTTCCTCTCGACCACCTGATCGGCGCCGAGGGCGAGGGCTTTCGCGCCATCATGGACAACTTCAACGGCGAGCGGCTCCTGCTCGCCGCCGGCGCGGCGGCGTTCGCCGGCGTCTGCTTCGACGAGGCCCTGGCGTGGGCGCGGCAGCGCCGCACCTTCGGGGAGGCGCTGGTCGCCCGGCACGACCGCGGCGAGACCGGGCCCGAGTGGGTAGCCGAGCTGTGCCTGCTGAAGAATCACGCCACCCAGGCGATGCAGTTCTGCGCCGACCAGGCGGTGCAGATCCTGGGCGGCACCGGCTTCGTGCGCGGAGCACGAAGAGCGAGCGGATCTACCGAGAGGTGAAGGTGATGATGATCGGCGGCGGCGCGGAAGAGATCATGAAGGAACTGGCCGCGCGCCAGCTCGGCGTATGAGCGCGACGCCATCGGCCGCGGCCTTCGAGCCCGAGTTCGTGCACGGCCTGACCATGCTCTTCGAGGAGCGCATCGCCTTCAACCGCGTCATGGGTCTGCGCGTCGACCGCGTCGCCGCCGATGGCGTCACCGGCCACCTCGAAATGAAGCCCGAGCTGATCGGCCACTACACCCACCATCGCCTGCACGGCGGCGTGATCAGCGCCACCCTCGATGCGATGGCCGGCCTGGCGGTGATGGCGGCGATCGGCGCCCGCCACATGGACGAAACCCCGGCCGAGCGCCTGCGCCGCTTCGGCAAGCTCGGCACCATCGACCTGCGCATCGACTACCTGCGGCCGGCCATCGGCGAGCGCTTCACCCTCGAGGCCGAGGTCCTGCGCCTGGGCTCGCGCGTCGCCTCGATGCGCATGGGCTTTCGCGACGTCGATGGCAAGCTGCTGGCGACGGGCAGCTCGGCCTACATCGTCTCCTAGCGTCCGGCAGGCCCCGCGTCGACCGCCAGGAGCTCGCGGGCCGGTGCAGCCCGGCGAGCGGCGATCGACGTGGCGGCCCGAAGCAAGAGCAACGCGAGGGCCCAGCAGAACCAGCCAGTCCACAGCGAGTGGCTGAGGAAGTGGGCGCCGCGCACGACCTGCACGCCGGCCAGGACGGCGCCGGCGGCCACGACGGCGAGCAGCCACCCGCGCGCCGCGCCGGGGGCCCGTTCGCGGAGGGCGAAGTAGCCGGGCAGGAAGCAGAACGCGGCGGTGGCGTGGCCGGCCGGAAAGCAGCGGCCCGGGCCGCCGTCGCGCACGCCGAAGGCCCAGTGCGACACATAGGCCACCGCACCGCCGAACTCGCTCAGCGACCACGGGCAGCTGGTCAGGCTGACCTGCTTTAGCAGCGGGATCAGGAGCACGCAGGCGACCGTCGCCGCCGCCCACCAGCTGCGGGCGGCCCGCGACAGCTCGCGCGCGAACGGCTGCGGCCGCCAGATGCCGGCGACGAGGGCCAAGGCGACCGCCCAGGCCGCCCAGCGCGCGCCCGCGTGCAGGACGCCGGCCACGAACCACTGGTCCCGCCAGCCGAAGCCGGCGGCATCGCCGAACATGCGCGCGATCGGCAGGTCGAGGCCGAGCGCGTCCCAGACAAAGAGGGCGATGAACGCGATGGCGAGCGCGGCCGCGTCGCGGCGGCCGGCCGTTCTCAGCGACTCCACCATTGCAGCAGCAGCGGCCCGGCGATGACGACCCAGCACAGCGCGCTCATCAGCAGCGCAACGGCGACCGCGGCGCTGCCCAGGTCCTTGGCCCGCCCGGAGAGCGGATGCCGAGCGAAGGAGATGCGATCGATCGCCGCCTCGATCGCCGAATTGAAGAGCTCGGCCATGACGACGAGCAGCATCGAGAGGACGAGGACCAGGCGCTCGAGCCGGGTCGCCGGCAGCAGCGTCGCCAGGGGCATGAGCAGGCCGCACGCGAACAGCTCCTGCCGGAAGGCCGCCTCGTGTCGGAACGCATGGCGCAGCCCGGCGAAGGTAAAGCCCACCGCCCCGGAGAGGCGGCGCCAGCCGGTCGCCTTGGCCGCCCGGAAAGGCGTGCTGTCCACGGATTCGCTCAGCTCTCGTGACGCCGCTTGCAGGCGCTCCAGAGGTCGAGCGCAGCGTCGAAGGTGGGCGTCGTCACGTCCATCAGGCCGAGCACGCTGTGGTACAGGTGATCGTGCGACAGCGGCTGGTCGAGCCGGCCGGCCAGGCAGAGGCGGTCGATGCCTTGGCGGGCGGCGAGGTCGTCGCCCAGCCACGCGATCAGCGGCACGCGCTTCTGCGCGTCGGGCGCGATCGCGTAGGGCAAGCCGTGCAGGAAAACGCCGTACTCGCCGAGCGATTCGCCATGGTCGCTGACGTAGAGCAGCGCCGGCGCGAAGGTCCCGGACCGCGCGCGCAGCCAGCCGATGGTGCCGGCGAGCACGTGGTCGGTGTAGGCGATGGTGTTGTCGTAGGAATTGACAAGCGAACCGCGCTCGCATTCGCCGAGGGTCGTGTGGCCGCACTCCGGCTGGAATCGCTTCGACGCTGCCGGCGAGCGCCGGCCGTAGGCCGGCCCGTGGCTGCCCATCTGATGCATCACGACGACGACGCCGCGCCGGCGCCGGTCCGCCGGCAACGCGGCGATGCGCGCGTCGAGGCCGACGAGGAGCGCCTCGTCGAGACACTCGCCGTCGCTGCACAGCCGGGCGCCGTCCGGCGTGCCGGCGAGATCGGCCGTCGACGCCGACGGGACGCGGGCGCAGACACCCTTGCAGCCGGCCTGATTGTCGACCCAGAGCACGGCCAGGCCGGCCGCCTGCAGCACGTCGAGGAGGTTCTCGTGCTCGGCGTCGCGGCTGCCGAAGCGGGCCTTGCCCAGGGACGAGAACATGCAGGGCACCGAGGCCAGCGTGTTGGTGCCGCACGACCAGGCGTTGCGGAAGCTCAGCACGCCGGCCGCGGCCAGCTCGGGCGTCGTGTTGCGGCCGTAGCCGTTCAGCGCGAAGTGGTCGGCGCGCGCCGTCTCGCCGACCACGACGATCAGGAGCGGCGGCTTGCCGCCCGCTGCGTAGCTCTGACCGAGGGCTGCGCCGGCGCTGATCGGCACGAGCGCATGCCGCCGCTGCAGCAGCGGCTTCAGCGCGAGCTTGCCGAGCGAGACGAACGGCGTTGCCGGGTTCGGCAGGTAGCGCAGGTGCATGTGGTTGCGGACCAGCGGCGCCAGGACGCTGTACGAGGCGGCGATGCCGCCGACCGCGACGATCAGCGCGACGACGCCGAGGAGCAGGGCCCGCGACGCCGCTCGGGACGCCGGCTCGCGGCTCACGCGGAGCGGGGCGAGCCAGAGCGCGACGGGCAGCCAGACCAGCCCGACGTTGGCGAGCAGGGACGCGGTCAGCAGGTCCGCCGCCTCGCCGGCGTTGGTGTCGAAGACGTTGGCGAGCATCGTCGCGTCGATGACCACGCCATAGCCCAGCATGTAGTGCTGCGCGACCGCGGCTGCCAGCGCCACGGCGAGCCAGACCGGCTTCATCCAGCGGCTCCAGGCCGTCAGCGCCAGCACGGACGTGGTCACGGCGACGAGGACCGCGCCGACGGCCAGGCCGATGAGCAGGCCGCGCGCTCCCGGCTCGATCCGCCCGAGCTCGCGCCAGAGGGCCAGGTTGGCCGTCATCGTCAGCCAGACCGACAGGGCGACGACGACGAGGCGCGGCGAGCGCGGCGCCGACCACGCCTGCCGCGCGCGGGCAAGCAGCGACGGCGCCGCGGCGGCAGGTTGCAGCGGTCCGGAGGTGCCCGCGCCGGCCACCGCGTTCATCGACGTGTGCATGCCGCAAGGCTAGGAACCGGGCATGAAGCGATGCTGAACCCCGCGCTCAGGTTCCGTTCAGCTTCCGCCTGCGAGGCGCCACTAGACTCGCGGCATCACTCAACGCGGGGTTCCGCCGTGCGCATCCTGCTGGTCGAAGACGACGCCGAGCTCGCGTCAGCGGTCTGCGCGTACCTCCGGGCCAAGGCCTTCGTCGTCGACACCGTGGCCCGGGTCGAGGACGCCCGCGGCGCCCTTCTCACGGCCGAGTACAGCGCCGTCCTGCTCGACCTGCACCTGAGCGACGGCGATGGCCTGGCCCTGATGCCAGCCATCCGCGCCTTGCGCGACCGACCCGTCGTCATCGTCCTGACGGCCCGGGACCAGGTCACCGACCGCATCCGCGGCCTCGATGCCGGCGCCGACGACTACCTGACCAAGCCCTACGACCCGGGCGAGCTGCTCGCGCGGTTGCGCGCGGTGCAGCGGCGCACGAGCCGAAGCGAATCGGTCGTCCTGCAGCTGGGCGCATTGCAGATCGACCTGGCCCACGACCTCGTCCGCAAGGACGGGGTGCCGATTATCCTGACGCAGAAGGAATGGGCGCTGCTGCGCGTGATGGCGATGCGGCCTGACCGCATCCACACGCGCGAATCGCTGCAGAACGCGCTTTACGGCTACGCCGACGAGGCCGACAGCAACACGCTGGAGGTCTTCGTCAGCCGCCTGCGCCGCAAGCTCGGGCGCGACCACATCCAGACCTTGCGCGGCCTGGGTTACCGACTCGCGTTCGTCGCCGCCACGCCCGCATGAGCCGGGGCCACGAACCCGGCCGTCTCGCCGACCGGCTGACCCGCACCCTGATGCTGTGGGTGGGCAGCGTCTGGCTCGCCTGCGTCTTTGGCGTGACCTGGTACGTCGACCGCGAGATCAACCACAACTTCGACAGCGAAATGGTCGAGAGTGCGCACCGGATGGTCGACATCGCCGTGCACGACTTCGACCTGGCGCGGGAGCGCGGCGCCCTGCACGCCGCACGACTGCCTCTGATCGGCCGCGAGCCCATCATCGACAGCGACCCGGTGGTCTTCCAGCTGGTCGACGGCGACGCGCGCATGCTCATGCGATCCCACGCGGCGCCGACCGCCGAATTCGCGGTGCCGCGGCGGACGGGATTCCAGGAGTCCGGGCCCTGGCGCGTCTACACCGTGCAACACCCGAGCCGGCCGCTCTTCCTGCACCTGGCCGACACCCTGGCCGAGCGGCAGGCCGCGCGCAACCGGGCCCTGCTCGGCCTCATCGTCCCGTTGGTCGCCATGCTGCCGCTGCTGGCCCTGCTGCTGCGCCGCATCGCCCGCCGCGAGCTGCGCGTGATGCACGACCTCGAGGCCGAGATCGGCCGGCGCAGCGGCGCCGACCTGTCGCCTATCGCGCTCGAGGGCATGCCTGCCGAGCTGCACTCCGTGGGCGAGCACGTCAACCGGCTGCTGCAACGCCTCGCGCAGGCACTCGACGCCGAACGCTCGCTGGCGGCCAATGCCGCGCACGAGCTCCGCACGCCGCTCGCCGCAGTTCGCCTGCGCCTGCAGACCGCCCTCGACGAGAACCTCTCCCGCACCGACGTCGAGGCAGCGCTCGCAGCACTCGCTACCTTCGGCCACCGCGCCGACAAGCTGCTGCAGCTGTCGCGCGCCGAGTCGTCGTCGACGCTGACTGCGCAGCGGGTCGACCTGGTCCAGCTCGCCGCGACCGTCGCCGAGGAGTTCTGGGCCACCGAAGAGACGCGGCGCCGGCTCGACCTGCGCATCGACGACGGCGGTGTCCTCGCCTGCCGCGGCGACCTCGACGCGATCGCCATCGCTCTGCGCAACCTGGTCGAGAACGCGTTGCGCTACAGCGGCGATGCGCGCGTCTGGATCGAGGTCGTGGCGCCGTGCACGCTGCTCGTCCGCGACGAGGGGCCGGGCGTGCCGGCGGCGACGCTGGAGACGCTGCGCCGCCGCCACGTGCGCCACACCGCAGACGGCGCCGGCTACGGGCTCGGCCTGTCGATCATCGGCACCATCGTCGAGAAGCACGGCGCCGCCCTCCGGCTCAGCTCGCCGCCCCCAGGGCGGACGCACGGCTTCGAGGCCCGCCTGGCGTTCCGGGAAGCGCTGCCGAGCCCGGCCGCGCCGGCCCTCAGTTCGCCTTGATGTAGTCCGACACGACCTTCCAGCGGCCGTCCTGCAGCTGCGACAGGCGCGATGCATCGCTGCCGAGCCGCTTGGTGGCGCTGAACGTGGCCGGCGCGCTGCCGAACATGTCGCTCTCGAAGCTCATGGTGTCCATCGCCTTGACGAAGGTGTCGGTGCTCAGGTTCGGGCCGGCCTTGGCGGCGGCGCGGGCGAAGGAGTCGATGGCGTTGTAGCCGTATACCGAGAAGACCGTCGGGTCCTCGTTGAACTTCGTCTTGTACTTCTTCGCCCAGAAGCTGATCTGCTGCGAGGCCTCGTCGAGGTAGGGGTTCTGCACGGTCATGGTCGCGTAGAACCCGTCCATCGGCTTGCCGCCGAGCTTGTGGATGAGGTCGGTGTAGGCCGCGCTCGAACCCAGGAAGGTCGGCGAGAAGCCGGTCTTGCGCGACTCGGCGATGGCGCCGATCGTCTCCCGGATGATGGTGCCGAGAACGACCAGGTCGCAGCCCGAGGCCTTCATGCGCGCCACCTGCGAGGAGAAG
>NZ_JANODC010000533.1:0-18691 GCF_031412495.1 Rhizobacter sp.
AAGGTGAAGCTGGAGTCGAGTGCCGGGACCGGGCACTTCTACACGACGGACAAGAACAAGAAGACGACGCCGGAGAAGCTCGAGATGATGAAGTTCGACCCGAGGGCACGCAAGCACGTAACCTACAAGGAAACCAAGCTAAAGTAGGGCGCTTCGCTGGGACCAGCGGGGGCGCTGCGCGACCCCTTCAAGGCCAGTCAAACGAAAAGGGTCGCCGCCGGCGACCCTTTTCTGTTTGGATCTGCGCTGCGGCTATGCGTGGACGGCGCGCAGACGGAGCGCGAATTCCTGCAGCGCGGCGATCCCGCTGTCCTCGGCTTTGCGCAGCCATGCCTGCAGGTCAGCCACGAGCTGCTCGGCGGAGACGTTCGTGCGCGTCCAGAGCATGCGCAGTTCCTCGCGCATCGCCACGAGCTTGGCCAGGTAGGGGCTCATGGCGACCGCCTGGGCCACCTGCGCCTTCACGTCGTGCGGAATCTTGTCCTCGTCGCGATGCAGCCAGCGACGGGCGATGCGCATGTGCGCCAGGTGCGCAGCACCGCGCTCGCCCTCGCCCTTCAGGCGCTGGATCTCGGCCCGGCTCGCCTGGCGCAGGCTGCGGGCGTAGGTGGCCATGACCTCGTAGCGGTTGGCGATGATCGCCTCCAGCGTCTTGCCGTCGGCCACCGGCTTGACTGGGCCGAGCTTCATCTGCGGCACGGTCTTCCTGACCGTGGCCAGACCCAGCATCTCGAGGCCGCGGATGTAGGCCCAGCCGATGTCGAACTCGAACGGCTTGACGGACAGCTTGGCGGATGTCGGGTAGGTGTGGTGGTTGTTGTGCAGCTCCTCGCCGCCGATGACGATGCCCCAGGGCAGCACGTTGCGGCTGGCGTCGGACGCCTCGAAGTTGCGATAGCCCCACCAGTGGCCGATGCCGTTGACGATGCCGGCGGCGGTGATCGGGATCCAGAGCATCTGCACCGCCCACACCGTCAGGCCGATGGCGCCGAACAGGCCGAGGTTGACGATCAGCATCAGGCCGACGCCCTGCCAGCTGAAGCGGGTGTAGAGGTTGCGCTCGATCCAGTCGTCCGGCGTGCCGTGGCCGAACTTGGCCATGGTTTCCTGGTTCTTCGCTTCGGCGCGATAGAGCTCGCTGCCTTGCAGCAGCACCGTCTTGATGCCGCGCGTCTGCGGGCTGTGCGGGTCTTCCCGCGTCTCGCAGCGGGCGTGGTGCTTGCGGTGGATCGCGACCCATTCCTTGGTCACCATGCCGGTCGTGAGCCACAGCCAGAAGCGGAAGAAGTGGGCCGGGATCGGGTGCAGGTCGAGCGCGCGGTGGGCCTGGGCGCGGTGCAGGAACACGGTCACCGAGGCGATCGTGAGGTGCGTCGCAACGAGGGTGAACAGCAGGATCTCCCAGCCGTTGAATCCGGAAAAGCCGTGCGCGAGCCAGCCCAGCAGTGCATCGGACACGGAATTCAGCAGATCCATCAAGAGAGCCTTCTGTTATGCACGAAAACCGTCCATTCTATTCGACCGCCCCCTGGAGATAGCCCTAGGAAGCGACGGATATCACGCTCGAAAAGGCATATGGCGGCTTTGCGGCCCATATCAACGTCGCTGCCACGCCGCGGCGAAGAATCCGTCGGTGCCGTGCCGGTGCGTCCAAAGACGCAGGTACGGACCGGCGACCAGCCCTTCGGCGCCTTCGACCTGAGCTCTCTGCAGGACGTCGAGCAGCGGCACGGGGACCAAGCTCGATGCGAACGCCGCATCGAAATCCCGGGCCACGGCTTCGTTCTCGGACTCGAGCACGCTGCAGGTGGCATACACCAGCCGGCCGCCGGGCTTGAGCAGCTGCGCCGCCGCGGCGAGGATGGCCCGCTGCCTCGTGGCGAGCGCCTCTAGCACCGCCGGGGTCTGCCGCCATTTCAGGTCGGGGTGGCGACGCAGGGTGCCGATGCCGGTGCAGGGCGCATCGACGAGGACGCGGTCGACCTTCCCGGACAGACGCGCGACGTGCTCGTCGCGCTCGTGCGCGATGCGCGTCGGATGGAGGTTCGTGAGGCCGCTGCGCAGCAGGCGCGGCTCGATCTGCGCCAGGCGGTGCGCCGACACGTCGAAGGCGTACAGGCGCCCGGTGCCTCGCATCTGCGCGCCGAGCGCGAGCGACTTGCCGCCGGCGCCGGCGCAGAAGTCGACCACCGTTTCGCCGCGGCGGACGCCGACGAGCAAGGCGAGGAGCTGGCTGCCCTCGTCCTGCACCTCGACGAGGCCGGAAGTGAAGGCGTCCGATCCCTGCAGCGAGGGCTTCCCGGGCACGCGCAGCCCGACCGGCGACCACCGCGCCGGCACCGCCTCGATGCCCTCGCCGTGCAGCAGCGCGATGGCCTCGTCGGGCTTTGCCTTCAGCAGATTCACACGCAGATCGAGCGGCGCCGGCATCTCGTTGCTCGCGACCCAGGCATCGAACTCCGCGCCGAGCACCTCGCGCAGCGGACCGGCGATCCAGTCGGGCAGGTTGTGGCGCAGGGGCTCGGGCAGCGACTCGCGGTCGACGCCCGCGCAGGCCCTCCGCCACTCGGCCTCTTCCGGAGACAGGAACCCGGCGAGCACCGCGTCGCTGCCCTGCCAGGCGAGCAGCACGAGACGCCGCTCGAGCGGCCCGCTGCCCGAGGCGGCGAGGTGGCGATAGAGGGCGAGGCGTCGCAGCACCGCGTAGACCGTGTCGGCCACGACGGGCCGATCGCGCGCGCCGAGCGACCGGTGCTCGCGGAAGAAGGCGGCGACGACGGCGTCGGCCGGCTCCTCGAAACGCAGGACCCGCCGGACGAGCTCGGTCGCGGCGTCGAGCAGCGACGGCGCTGCCTCGCCTTTCTTCCGGGCCGCCACGTCTAGGGCGGCAAGGCCGCGTGCGCCGACAGGTCCGGCAGGAGCTGCGCCGCACCGCTGCGATGGCGCACGATCTCGCCGTCGCGCTGCAGGGCACCCTCCACCAGCCAGCCGATCGCGCGCGGGTAGAGGCGGTGCTCCTGGGCGAGCACGCGCGCGGCCAGCGCGTCTTCGTCGTCGTCGGCCCGCACCGGAACCACGGCCTGGCCGATGATCGGCCCGTGGTCGAGCTCGCCGGTCACGAAGTGAACCGTGGCCCCGGCCACCTTGCAACCCGCCTCGAGCGCGCGCCGATGCGTGTGCAGGCCGGGAAAGGCGGGCAGCAGCGACGGGTGGATGTTGACCAGCCGCCCCTCGTACCGTTGCACGAAGGCGGCACCCAGGATGCGCATGAAGCCGGCCAGGGCGACGATGTCCGGCGCGAGGGTGTCGACGACGCGGGCGAGCTCGGCATCGAAGTCGGCACGCGCGGCGAAGGCGCGGTGATCGACGACCGCCGTCGCGATGCCGCGTGCCGCGGCGAAGGCGAGCCCGCCGGCACCGGAGCGGTTGCTGATGACCGCCGCGATGCGCGCATCCCAGCGCTCGTCATCGCAGGCGCGAACGATCGCTTCCATGTTCGAGCCGCGCCCCGACACGAGGATGACGATGTTCTTCATTGGCGGCCGGAGTGTATCGGCGCGCCCAAGTGCAAACCTACAATCGTCGCCTTTTGCCCCACGCCCCGATGAGCGACGTCCCCGTTCCCGCCAGCGGTACCCCGGCACGACGCCAGCGCGTGCTCTCGGGCATGCGGCCGACCGGCGCGATGCACCTCGGTCACTACCACGGCGCGCTCAAGAACTGGGTCCGCCTGCAGGACCTGTACGACTGCTTCTACTTCGTCGCCGACTGGCACGCCCTGACGACGCACTACGAAGAGCGTGGCGTCATCGAGAGCAGCGTCTACGAGATGGTGATCGACTGGCTGGCCGCCGGCCTCGACCCGGACAAGGTGACGCTCTTCATCCAGAGCCGCCTGCCCGAGCACGCCGAGCTGTTCACCCTCCTCGCCATGGGCACGCCGCTCAGCTGGCTCGAGCGGATGCCGACCTACAAGGACCAGATGGAAAAGCTCAAGGAACGCGACCTCGCGACCTACGGCTTCCTCGGCTACCCGCTCCTGCAGGCCGCCGACATCCTGATCTATCGCGCCGCCTTCGTTCCGGTCGGCGTCGACCAGGCGCCGCACGTCGAGATCACGCGCGAGGTCGCACGCCGTTTCAACCACCTCTATGGGCGAGAGGCCGACTTCGAGGCGCGCTCCCGCGCCGTCGTGAAGAAGCTCGGCAAATCTGAGGCGCGCACCTTCGAGGCGGCCCGGCAGGCATTCCAGGAAGCGGGCGACACGGCCGCGCTCGAGCGCGGCCGCGCCCTCATCGCCGCCGGCGGCGCCCTGAGCAGCAGCGACCGCGAGCGCCTCGACGGCTGGCTGCGCGGCACCGGCAAGACGATCCTCGTCGAGCCGGACGTGCTGCTCACCGAGAACTCCAAGCTCGTCGGCCTCGACGGCGAGAAGATGAGCAAGAGCTACGGCAACGCGATCGCCATGCGCGAGGAGCCGGCCGAGGTGGAGCGCAAGATTCGTCGCATGCCGACGGACCCGGCCCGCGTGCATCGCAGCGACCCGGGCAACTACGAGATCTGCCCGGTCTGGAAGTTCCACCAGGTCTATTCGAACGAAGAGACGCAGAGCTGGGTCCGGCACGGCTGCACCACCGCCGCGATCGGCTGCCTCGACTGCAAGCAGCCCGTCATCGAGGTGATCCAGCGTGAGCAGGCGCCGTGGCGCGAGCGCGCCGAGCCCTACCTCACGAACCCGAAGCAGGTGCACTGGATCGTCGAGGTCGGCACCGAGCGGGCCCGGGCCGTCGCCCGCGAGACGATGCGCGAGGTGCGCGAGGCGATGGGGATCGGCTACTAGGCGACAGCGGACGTTTCGTCCGCCTTCGCCGGCTCGTTCGACGGATCACGCGAGGCGCGTCCGTCAACTCGCCGCCGGTCAGCGCCTCGCGGCGACCTTATGGCCGATGCGGCTTTCGGTTCCGGCGACCAGCTTCCTGATGTTGCCGCTGTGCCGCCAGACGAGAAGCAGGCTCATCACCACGACGGACAGGGCGACCGGCCCGAAGCCGACAGTCAGCAGCTGCCAGAACGGCGCGAAAGCAGCGGCGACCAGCGACGCCAGCGACGAGTAGCGGAAGAAGGCCGCGATGATCAGCCACGTGACCACCGTGGCGCCTCCGAGCAGCGGGTCGATGCCGAGCAGGGCGCCGGCTGCGGTCGCCACGCCCTTGCCGCCCTTGAAGCGGAAGAACACGGGCCACAGGTGGCCCAGGAAGGCGGCCAGCGCGACGAGCGCGACCGTGCCCTGGCCGAGGCCGTAGCGGCCGCCGAAGAAGACGACCAGCGCGACCGGGACGTAGCCTTTCAGCGCATCGAGCAGCAAGGTAAGCACCGCGGCGGCCTTGCTGCCCGAGCGCAGCACGTTGGTCGCGCCCGGGTTGCCCGAGCCGTAGGTGCGCGGATCGCTCAGGCCCATGAGGCGGCTCACGATCACCGCGAACGACAGCGAGCCGACCAGGTAGGCCGCAAGTGCGACGAGCAGAGGCAGGAACGTGGACGTGGTGAAGGTCATCGCGACAGGTGAAGTCCGCTCCTATTCTGCGCCCCGCTTTTGCCTCACAAGGCGCAGTGCACCGGCACCGCGCCGAGCAGCTCGGTGAGCAGGCGCGGCTCGATGCCGACGAGGAAGCCGCGCCGGCCGCCGTTGATGCAGATGCGATCGAGCTCGAGGATGCTCGCCTCCACGTAGACCGGCATCGCCTTGCGCGTCGCGAAAGGCGAGGTGCCGCCGACCACGTAGCCGCTGGCACGCTCGGCGGCTTCCGGCGTGCACGGCCGCACTTCCTTGCAGCCGATCGCGCGGGCCAGGTTCTTGGTGCTCACCTGACGGTCGCCGTGCATGAGGACGACGAGCGGGCGCGCCTTCTCGTCCTGCATCACCAGCGTCTTGACGACGCCGTGCTCGTCGATGCCGAGCTGCCGTGCCGACTCGGCCGTGCCGCCGTTCTCGACGTAGGTGTAGACGTGCTCGCTGAACGAAGCGCCGGCGCGGCGCAGCATCTGCGTCGCCGGCGTCTCGCTCACGTGCGGAGTCTTCCTGGCCAGGCGCCTTCCTCCCCTACAGCAGCGACTGCATCCGCTTCGCCGCCGCCTGCATGGCGGCGAGCTGGCCGACGGCGCGGCGCAGGCTCATCCGTGCTTCCGGCGCGTGCACCGCGATGGCGGCACGGACGCGCCCGTCGCCGTCGCGCACCGGCACGGCGACGGCGATGAGGCCGGCGATGAACTCGGCCCGGTCGCAGGCGTAGCCGGCCTGGGCGATGCCGGCGCACTCGGCGCGCAAGGCCTTGGTGGTGGTGATGGTCCTGGTCGTCATCCGCGGCAGCGTCAGCCCGGCCAGCACCTCCTCGCGCTCATCGTCCGGCATCATCGCCAGGAAGAGCTTGCCGCTGGCCGTGCAGTGCAGCGGCACGTGCGAGCCGACGTCGAGCGTGAGCCGGAGCGGCCAGGCCGCCTCGACGCGGTCGATGTAGAGCACGAGCGAGCCGTCGAGCGTGGTGAAGTTGCAGGTCTCGCCGATGCGGCCGACGAGCTCGGCCAGCACGTCGTGGCGCAGGCCGCGCACGACGCCGCGGTTCAGCGTGTCGAGGGCCAGGCGGTGCAGCGAAGGCCCGGCGCTGAAGCTGCGCTCGCCGACGTCGCGGGCCAGGTAGCCGGCATCGACCAGCTGCTCGCAGATGCGGTGCGCCGTCGCCTTGGGCAGGGCCAGCCGTGCAGCCAGGTCGGCCAGCGAAAGCGGCCTGCCCTCGCTCGCGAGCAGGGACAGCACCGACAGGCTGCGGCCGGCCGCCGAGCTGTCGCTCGCGGCCCCCGCCGATGCGGACTCCCGAGCGGACGGCATACGGGTATTCCTCCAAGAACGGAACATTGTGTTCCGAAAATCGTTGCCCTACGATCAGCCGGAGCGGGGCGTTCCGGCGAGCGAAGAGAACGGGTGATCGAGGAATACGACTACATCGTCGTCGGCGCGGGCTCTGCAGGCTGCGTCCTCGCCGGCCGGCTGAGCGAGGATCCTTCCCTGCGGGTGCTTCTGCTCGAGGCCGGGCCGGTCGACCGCTCGCCCTGGATCCACCTTCCGATCGGCTACGGCAAGACCATGTGGAGCCCGCGTGTCAACTGGTGCTTCGAGACCGATCCCGACCCGAACATGAACGGCCGTCGCATCTACTGGCCACGTGGCAAGACGCTCGGCGGCTCCAGCTCGATCAACGGGCTCATCTACATCCGCGGCCAGCAGCAGGACTACGACCACTGGGCCGAGCTCGGCAATGCCGGCTGGGGCCACGCCGACGTGCTGCCCTACTTCATCCGCTCGGAGGGCAACGAGCGAGGGGCGAACACGTGGCACGGCGGCGACGGCCCGCTCAAGGTCTCGGACATCCAGGCCGGCGACGAGCTCATCGAGGCCTTCATCGCCGCCGCCGGCCAGACCGGCGTGCCGCGCACCGACGATTTCAACGGCGCCGCGCAGGAAGGGGCCGGCTATTACCAGCTGACCACCTGGAAGGGGATGCGCTGCAGCGCCGCGCGCGCCTACCTGCGGCCGGCGCGGCGGCGGCCTAACCTGCGCATCGAGACGGCAGCGCACGCCACCCGCATCGACCTCGAAGGCCGATGCGCCACCGGCGTCCGCTATCTCAAGGGCGGCACGGTGCGGCGGGCCCGGGCCCGCGCCGAGGTGCTGCTCGCCGCCGGGGCGATCCAGTCGCCGCAGCTCCTGCAACTGTCCGGCATCGGCCCGCCCGCCCTGCTGCAGCGCTTCGGCATCCCGGTCGTGCACGCCTCTACCGGCGTCGGCGAGAACCTGCAGGACCACCTGCAGATCCGCCTCATCCACGAGTGCACGCGGCCGATCACCACCAACGACCAGCTCAACTCGCTGTTCGGCCAGGCCCGCATCGGGCTGCAGTGGCTGCTTCGCCGCACCGGCCCGCTCGCCATCGGCATCAACCAGGGCGGCTGCTTCATGCGCGCCCTGCCCGACGCGCCGACACCGGACATCCAGTTCCACGTCGCCACCTTGTCGGCCGACATGGCGGGCGGCAAGGTGCACCCGTTCTCCGGCTTCACCATGTCCGTCTGCCAGCTGCGCCCGGAGGCGCGCGGCCACGTGCGCATCCGCTCGACCGATCCGTTCGCAGCGCCGGAAATGCAGCCGAACTACCTGTCAACCGAGCTCGACCGCACGGTCACCGTCGCCGCCGTCAAGGCGGCGCGGGCCATGGCCGCGGCACCGGCCATGCGGCCCTACGTCAAGCGCGAGGTCAAGCCGGGGCCGGAGCTGGCGTCCGACGCCGACCTGCTCGAGTTCTGCCGCAACACCGGCGCCACCATCTTCCATCCGAGCGGCACCTGCAAGATGGGCGTCGACGCACTGGCCGTGCTCGACGAGCGCCTGCGCGTGCGCGGCGTCGAGCGCCTGCGCGTTGTCGACTGCTCGGCCATGCCCACGCTCGTGTCCGGCAACACCCACGCGCCCGTGGTCATGATGGCCGAAAAGGCCGTCGACATGATCCGCGCCGATGCGCGCCGCAGCTGACCCACCCCTCACCCCCCGCAACCCAGAAGGAGACAGCGATGACAAGATTGACGAGACGAGTCGCGATCGGCGCCGGCGCAGCAGCGGCCCTCGCCGGCACCGCCCAGATCGTTCGCGCCCAGGCCGTCACGCGCCTGAAGGTGCAGACGGCGGTGCCCACCTCGAGCATCTACTTCGACCTGATGCGCCGCTTCGGCGATCGCGTTGACCGGATGTCCAACGGCCGCATCAAGATGGAGATCCTGCCCGACGGCGCCGTCGTCAACGCCTTCGAGATCGTCGACGCGGTCGACAAGGGCGTGGTCGACGGCGGCTACGCCTGGGCCCACTACTGGTCGGGCAAGAACACGGCGGCGGCGCTGTTCTCGAACCCGGCGGCCGGTGCCGGCACCGGCATGGACCAGCTCTCGCACGTCGCCTGGCTGTTCCAGGGCGGCGGCAACGCGCTCCACAAGAAGCTGTTTGCCGACGGGCTGAAGCTCAACGTCGAGCCGTTCATGGTCCAGCCGATGGGCCCCGATCCGCTCGGCTGGTTCAAGAACCCGATCAACTCTCTGGACGACATGAGGAAGCTCAAGTACCGCTCGCCGCCGGGGCTCACGGCCGAGATCTTCAAGGAGATGGGCATCTCGGCGGTGGCGATGCCGGGCGCCGAGATCGTGCCGGCGGCGCAGCGCGGCGTCATCGACGCTGCCGAGTGGATCGGGCCGGCCGACGACATGAACCTCGGCTTCCACAACGTCTTCAAGCACTACTACCTGCAAGGCCTGCACCAGTCGACCGACGTCGGTGAGTTCCTCATGAACAAGACGGCCTGGAACCGCCTCGCGCCTGACCTGAAGGCGATCGTCGAAGGCGCGGCGATGGCCTCGATGACCGAGACCTATACCTACAACGTGTTCCGCAACGCCCAGGCCATCGAGAAGCTGAAGACCGAGCACAAGGTCACCATCCACGACACGCCGAAGGACATCTTCCCGGCCTTCATCAAGGCGACCAACCTGGTCTACGACCGCGAGGCGGGGCGCAACCCGCTGTTCAAGGAAGTCCTCGAGTCGCAGCGGGCGTTCGCCAGGATCGTGGTGCCGTACTGGACCAAGATCAACGGCCTTTACTTCCAGCTCGGCGCCGACTCTCCCAACTACAAGTAGAGCCGCTACTGCACGCGCCCGGCGGCCCGCCGGGCGCGCTTTCCCTGCCCCCGTCGACCGTCCCGGAGCCTGCATGACCGAGCCCGCGTCACTCCTTCTGCGCCTGTCGCGCAAGATCGACCTCGTCGCCATCGTCTCCGGCCGCATCGTCGCCTGGCTGATCGTGCCGATGGTCTTCGCGCTCAGCTACGAGGTCATCTCACGCTACGTGTTCAACGCGCCGACGGTGTGGGCCTACGACATGACCTTCATGCTCTACGGCACCTTCTTCATGATCGGCGCCGCCTTCACCCTGCAGCGCAAGGGCCACATCCGCACCGATTCCTACTACGGCCAGTGGTCGCCGCGGACGCAGGCCACGGTCGACATCGTCTGCTACCTGCTCATGTTCTTCCCGTTCGCCGCGGTCTTCGCGTTCAGCGGCTGGGGCTACTTCGTCAAGGCCTTCACCACGAACGAGACCTTCGTCTCCAGCCCGTGGACGCCGCTGACCTGGCCCTTCAAGATGATGATGCCGCTCGCCGGGCTGCTGCTGATCATCCAGGGCATCAGCGAGTGCCTCAAGTGCGTCCACACCATCCGCACCGGCCGCTGGCCCGAGGCGGCGACGGCGAATGTCACGCAGGCGGGCGTCGTCGTATGAGCAACGAGATCCTCGGCATCGCCGCCCTGGTCGTCCTGTTCGCCGTCATCTTCATCGGCTTTCCGATCGCGTTCACGCTCGGCGCCGTGTCGCTGGCGACCGGCTTCATCGCCCTCGGGCCGGTGGTCTTCGACCTCGCCGTCCTGCAGACCTTCTCGGTCATGAAGGACACCATCCTCGCCTCGATCCCGTTCTTCCTGTTCATGGGCTTCCTGCTCGAGCAGTCGGGAATCATGGAGCGGCTCTTCACCGGCGTGCAGCAACTGCTCTCGGGGCTGCGCGGCTCCCTTTACCTCGCGGTCCTGATCACGGCGACGATCTTCGCGGCGGCCACCGGCATCGTCGGCTCGTCGGTCACGCTGCTCGGCGTGATGGCCGGCCCGTCGATGATCAGGAGCGGCTACGACAGCCGCCTCAGCGCCGGCGCGATCGCCGCCGGCGGAACGCTCGGCATCCTCATCCCGCCGTCGGTGATGCTGATCGTCATGGGGCCGGTGGTCGGCGTTCCCGCCACCGACCTGTTCGCCGCCGCCGTCCTGCCCGGGCTGCTGCTGTCGACGATCTTCATCGTCTGGTGCCTCGTCCGCTGCTGGCTGAACCCGGCGCTCGGCCCGGCCCTGCCGCCGGAGATGCGGCCGAAGTCTCTCGGCCCCGTCGTGCGCGACCTGGCCATCGGCGTGCTGCCGGTGGTGGTCGTCATCCTGTCGACGCTCGGCGTCATCCTCGCTGGCATCGCGACGCCGACGGATGCCGGCGCCGTCGGCTGCTTCGCCACCTTCGTGCTCACCGTCGGCTCGGGCCGGATGAGCTTCGAGAAGATCAGGAAGTCCGCCTACCAGACGCTCGAGGTGTCGAGCATGATCCTGATCCTGGTCGCTGCGTCCAACCTGTTCGGCTCGGTGTTCTCGCGCCTCGGCAGCCCGGAGTACATGGCGCAGTGGCTGATCGGGCTGAACCTGCCGCCCACGCTGATGCTGATCGTCATCCTGGCGCTCATCTTCGTGCTGGGCTGGCCGCTCGAATGGGTGCCGATCGTTCTCATCATCGTGCCCATCGTGCTGCCCATCGTGCAGGCCGCCAACATCGACCTGATCTGGTTCTGCACCCTGGTCGCGGTGACGCTGCAGACCGCCTGGCTGTCGCCCCCCGTCGCCTTGTCGGCCTACTTCCTCAAGGGCGTGGTGCCGCAGTGGAGCCTGAAGGACATCTACGCCGGGATGGTGCAGTTCATGGTCCTGCAACTGCTGGCGGTGGGCCTTCTCCTTATGTTCCCGAAGCTCGCGACCTGGCTGCCGAGCGTCAACTGAGTTTTTGAACGACGGCTCGCGGCCCGGGTACAACCGGGCGGCATGCGTGTTCCTTTCGCAGAGAATCGCGCGGTGACGCCGAAGGTCCCCCGATTCCTCACGGCACCGGCCAGCTGGCCGCCCCTGACCCGCGCCAACCTCCGCGCCGACTTCCTCGCGGCATTGACCGGCGCCATCGTCGTGCTGCCGCAGGGGGTCGCGTTCGCCACCCTCGCCGGGCTGCCGCCCGAGTACGGCCTGTACGCGGCGATGGTGCCGGCGATCGTGGCCGCGCTCTTCGGGTCGAGCTGGCATCTCGTCTCGGGGCCGACGAACGCCGTCTCGATCGTCGTCTTCGCGACCATGAGCGCGCTGGCCGAGCCGGGGTCGGCCCGCTACATCAGCCTGGTGCTCTGCCTGACGCTGGCCACCGGCGTGCTCCAGCTCGGCCTCGGGCTGGCACGGCTCGGCAGCCTCGTCAACCTGATCTCGCACAGCGTCGTTCTCGCCTTCACCGCCGGCGCCGCGATCCTCATCATCGCCTCGCAGCTGCGCAACTTCTTCGGGCTGGCGATTCCGCGCGGTGCCGATTTCGTCGACACCCTCGTCGGATTCGGCCACCGGCTCGGCGAGATCAATCCGTACGTGACCGCCGTCGGCGTGGTAACGCTGGTGGCCAGCATCGTCGTCCGACGCCTCTGGCCGCGGTTGCCGCACATGCTGCTCGCGATGGTCGCCGGCGGCGTCTGCGCGCTGTTCCTGAACCGCCAGTTCGGCGCGGCGGCGACGGGCATCACCACCGTCGGCGCGCTGCCTGCCTTCCTGCCGCCGCTGTCCCTGCCGGACCTGTCCCTGCTGCGCGAGATCACGCCGGCGGCCTTCGCGATCACGCTGCTCGGGCTCACCGAAGCGGTGTCCATCGGCCGCTCGATCGCGGTGAAGTCCGGACAGCGGATCGACGGCAATCGCGAGTTCATCGGCCAGGGCCTCAGCAACATCGCCGGCAGCTTCTTCTCGAGCTACGTCGCCAGCGGCTCGTTCAACCGCAGCGGCCTGAACTACGCATCCGGCGCCCGCACGCCGATGGCCGCGATCCTCTCGGCGCCGCTCCTGGCGACGATCCTCTTCTTCGTGGCGCCGCTGGCCGCCTACCTGCCCCTGGCGTCGATGGCCGCGGTCCTCTTCGTTGTCGCCTGGGGACTGATCGACTTCGGGCACGCCCGCAGGATCGCTCGGCTCAGCCGTATCGAGGCCTTCATCATGGGCGTGACTTTCATATCGACGCTCCTGATCCAGCTCGAGATGGCGATCCTGATCGGCGTCGTCTCGTCGCTGATGCTCTACCTGAACCGCACGACCCGGCCGGCGATCCAGGACGAGAAGCCGGCGCCGGAGCCGGGCAGCACCGACTACACCACCGACAGCGGCCTGCCCGACTGCCCGCAGCTGAAGATCCTGCGCGTCGACGGGTCGATCTTCTTCGGCGCCGTCGACCATGTCCGGCAGGCGATCAGCCGCCGCTCCGGCATGCCGCAGAAGCATCTGCTGCTGGTCTCGGGCGGGATCAACTTCGTCGATGCCGCCGGCACCGAGTTGCTCGCCCAGGAGGCCGTGCAGCGCCGGGCGGCGGGCGGCGCGCTGTACTTCCACAGGATGAAGCAGGCAGTGCGCGACTTCATGTTCCGGTACGAGTACGCCAACGACATCGGCACCGCGAACGTGTTTCCAACGAAATTGCGCGCGCTGGCCGAGATCTATCCGCGGCTCGACAGCGAGATCTGCCGACGCTGCCAGGTGCGCATCTTCGACGAGTGCCAGACGCGGCTGCCATCCGGGGAGCCGCGCGAGCGCTAGGCTGGTGGGGTTGTCAGGGCGCCGCGCCGCTCGCCTTCGCCACGTAGCGGCCGAGCGCCTGCATCTGCGCCTCGCTGAGCGTGGCCTTGTACGACGGCATGGCGCCGATGCCGTTCTTCAGCGCCGCGACGACGCGCGCCGCATCCGGCTGCAGCTCGTCCAGCACCGGCCCGACGGCGCCCGCCGTGCCCGCGTCCTTCAGAGTGTGGCAGAGCGCGCAGGGCGGCACGGCGTCCTTCGTGAACAGCGCCCGGGCGAGCGCCATCTCGGCGGCATCGCCCGGAGCGGCCGCGACCGGCGCGGTGCCGAGCATGGCGGCGAGGGAAGCGCCCGCTGCGAGCACAAGCGAGACGGCCGCCAGCCGGCGGCCCCGCGCCTCAGACAACGGTGACCTTGACGGCGTGATCGGCCCAGCTGTTGTTGCTGTAGCCGTGCGCGTTCTCGGCGCGCTGCTCGGGCTGGACGTTGCCGCCAGCATCCGTGGCGCGGCTCGTGACCACGTAATTGCCCGGCGCCATCCGCAGCGGCACGGCGAACTGGCGCCACGCAAACCGGCCCATGTCCGGGCCGATGAAGGCAGCGTCGATCCAGGTCCGGCCGCCGTCGCTGGAGACCTCGACCCGGCGGATCGGCTGGCCGGCGCTGAAGGCGACGCCGGTGACATACACCGTGCCCGCCTTCGCCGGCTTGTCCGCATGCGGCGTGTTGACCCACGACTTGACGTTGAGCTCCTGCACCGACGGCTCGTTCGGGTTCGACGACCCGCCGATCGGCGTCACCCGATAGCCGTGGCTCATGATCCTGGCCTTCGACTCCTCGGTGGTGAAGGCGAGGCGCTTCACGTACTTGATGTTGTTGACGCCGTTGTAGCCCGGGATGACCAGGCGCAGCGGCCCGCCGTGCGCGAGCGAGATGGGCGCGCCGTTCATCTCCCAGGCGAGGATCGCATCGGCCATGGCCTTGATGGCGACGGAGCGTTCGACGAGCACCGCCAGGGGATCGGGGAGGTTGTCGGCCAGCTTCTCGCCGCCCGTCCCCGTGAGGTGGAGCATGCCGGGTGCGACGCCGCCGAGCGCTTCGGCGACGTAGCGGACCGGGACGCCGCTCCAGACGACGCAGCCGGCAGCACCGACGGTCCATGGCGTGCCGCTCGGCTTGCTGGGGAAGAAGCCGCGGCCGTTGCCCGAGCATTGCAGGACCATCGCCACCGTCTCGATGCCCATCGTCTTCAGCTCGGCGACGGTCAGGACACGCGGGTTGCGAACGCCTTCGACCGAGACCTGCCAGGCGTCGCGGTTGGCGAGGATCGACGCATCGGGCGGCGGCAGGTTGTTGCGGACGTAGAGCTGCTCGGCCGGCGTGATGCCGCTGGTCCCGAAGGCATTGCGCCGCGTCTCGATCGTCGACGAGCTGTGCACGATGAGCGAGCTCGCGTCCTTCCAGGCCGCGTACGGCGGCAGGGGCCGCGGTCCGGCCGCTGGCGCCGCGGCGGCCGACGCCGCCTGCGCAGCCGATCGGGCCGGCAGGCCGGCGAGGCCCACGGTGGCGATGGCACCGGCACTGCCGGCAAGGATCTGGCGGCGGCGCAGGGACGGCTTGGGATCGGTCATCGACGGGTCTCCGGGGCTCGACTGAAGGGGTGACGCCCGGCGCCGCACGGTTGGCTCGGCAACGGGAATCAGCGTTCCCAAGTATCGCATCGGGGCACCGGCGGCCGGCTCGCCGCGATGCCCACTTGCGCACTGTGCGGCGCGATTCGACGCGCTCGGGGCCCGTCCGGTCTCAGGACACGACCTGGTAGTAGAGGTTCTGCGGATGCTTCGCCTGGGCGAAGAAATACCAGCGGTCGGCGACCAGCCCGGGCGCCTGCACCAGTACCGCGAGCAGCCACGGCAGCGCCCCGCCCCCGACGAGGGCCCAGAGCGAGAGCAGCGCCGGCACCGCGAAGCCGAGCACGATCGCGGCCAGGCGGACGTGCCGGATCGCGGCGGCCGAAACGCCGTGGAAGAACTCGCGCGTGTTGAACGAGCCGCCGGTCATGCCCATGGCCTTCTGCACCAGGCGCGGGGAGCGGATGCCGGTTGCCGTCTGCAGGGTCGAGCGATGACGGAGCCGGTCGTTGCGGCGCAGGGCGAGCAGGCGCGCGAACCAGGCCGCGAGCGTCGCGCCCAGCGCGGCCGGGCCGGCCAGCCCCAGCAGCCGCACCTCGCCGGCGACCGCCGCCAGCGCGGCGCCGAGGAGGAACCCGGACGAGAGGCCCAGCAACGCGAAGTTCACCACCGTCAGCGGCTGCGCCCACTCCTCGATGAAGCGAAGGCAGGCGTAGATCATCGCCGTGCAGTACCAGAGCGCGAGGGCGCCGGCGATCGTAAGCAGGGGCAGGACGACATCCACAAGCGCGCCCGGCGCGCCCCAGCGCAGGCCCATCCACCACAGCGCGACTAGGGCGATGAAAGCCGGCAGGACGATCACCTCGCGCGACAGCCACGAGGTGCGCCACATCATGACCGCGCGCCAGGCCCGCTCCGGCCGGCCCAGGTGCAGGAACGAGGCACCGAGCGCTGCGACGAGCATCGCCGCGACGACGAGCAGCGCCGCCGGCAGGAACGGGCCCGCGAACGGCAGGCCGGCCAGCACGGCCAGCGCCAGCAGCACGGCCAGCCCCTGCGCCGCGCCGGCGAGGGTGGTGAAGGCGACGACCGAGAAGGCCGGGTTCATTCGCCGCCGCCCAGATCGCGACGTTCGCGCGGCACCTCTCCGGCAGCCGCCGTGACGCGGCGCGGCAGGTACTGGTTGGCCGGCTTCGTGTCCCACTCGGGCATGAGCGAGTAGCCGCCGCGCTCGCGGATCGCCTTCGAGACCTCGGAGTCCGGGTCCTTGACGTCGCCGAACAGGCGCGCCCCGGTGGGACACGCCTTCACGCACGCCGGGCGGCGGTCGATTTCGGCCAGGCCTTCGTCGTAGATGCGGTCGACGCAGAGCGTGCACTTGGTCATCACCTGCCGCTCCTCGTCGAGCTCGCGCGCGCCGTACGGACAGGCCCAGGCGCAGTACTTGCAGCCGATGCACTTGTCGTAGTCGACGAGGACGATGCCGTCTTCCTTGCGCTTGTAGCTGGCGCCGGTCGGGCAGACGGGAACGCACGGAGGGTCCTCGCAGTGCAGGCAGCTCTTCGGGAAGTGGACGGTGTCGGTGTCGGGGAAGACGCCGGCCTCGAAGGTCTGCACGCGGTTGAAGAAGGTCCCGGTCGGGCTCGCACCGTAGGCGTTCTCGTCGACCAGCGGCCCGGCCGAGCCCGAGGTGTTCCATTCCTTGCACGAGGTCACGCAGGCGTGGCAGCCGACGCAGACATTGAGGTCGATCACCAGCGCCAGCTGCCTGGCCATCGTCTCCGCGGGCGCGGTTCGCGCGACAGCGGGGGCACGCACGGCCGCCGGCGCTTCGGCGACGACGTCGGCGCGCAGCAGGTCGCGCAGCCAGGCGATCATGGCTTGGACGCCTTCGCGAAATAGGCGATGGCGCGGCCGGCGCTGCCCAGGACGCCGGGGGCGCCGGTCTGCGTCGGCACCTGCGGCAAGGTGGTCTCGATCGGCTCGGGGCTCGCCGGCGCGAGGCGCACCCGCACGTCGTACCAGCCGGCCTGGCCGGTGATCGGGTCGGAGTTGCTGATCCTGCCGCCGGCGCCGTCGGGCAGCTCGTCGGAGATCACGTGGTTGAGGAGGAATCCTTTCCTCGCCTCGTCGGCGCCGGGAGCGAGCTGCCAGGCGCCGTCGGCCTTGCCGATCGCGTTCCAGGTCCACACCGTGCCGGGCTCGACCGCTTCGCTGTCGCGCAGCATGCAGCGCACCTTGCCCCAGGGGCTCTCGACCCAGCACCAGCCGCCGTCGGCGATGCCCGCGGCACGCGCCGTTTTCGGGTTCACGTACAGGTAGTTGTGGCTGTGGATCTGGCGCAGCCACGCGTTCTGCGAGTCCCACGAGTGGTACTGGGCCATGGGCCGCTGCGTGATCGCGTTGAGCGGAAAGGCGGCGCAGTCGGTGGCCGCCGTCTCGAGCGGCGGGTACCAGAACGGCAGCGGGTCGAAGTAGGTCGCGATCCGTTCGCGCAGGTGCTCCGGCGGCCGCCGGCCGGCGCTCTTGCCCTGCGCCGCCAGACGAAAGGTCTGCAGCGTGTCGCTGTAGAGCGCGAGCTGCACTACGTCGTTCTTCTGCCGCCAGCCCTTGTCCTTGGCGAAGTCGAGGTAGGCACGGTTCCAGTTGCGCATGTAGCTCATCGACTCGGGCATCTCGAACTTGAAGAAGCAGTCGTTCTTCGCGTACATCTCCCACTGCTTCGGGTTCGGCGCGCCCTTCAGGTGCTCGGTGCCGTCCTTGCCCCGCCAGCCCATGAGGAAGCCGATGCCCGGTGCGGACTCGAAGTTGACGACGAAGTCGGGATAGTCCTTGAACTTCCGACCGCCGTCGGCGGCCGTGAACGCCGGCAGCTTCAGGCGCCCGGCGAGCTCGACCAGCACTTCCTGGAACGGCTTGCACTGGCCGGTGGGCGGCACCATCGGCACGCGCACCGCGTCGCACGGCCCGTCGTATTCCGAGATCGGCCGGTCGAGCATGCTCATCACGTCGTGCCGCTCGAGGTAGGTGGTGTCGGGCAGGACGAGGTCGGCGAAGGCGACCATCTCGCTCTGGAAGGCGTCGCAGACGACGAGGAAGGGGATCTGGTGCTCGCCGTCGGCGTGCTTCGCGTTCAGCATCTCGCGCACGGCCATCGTGTTCATGGTCGAGTTCCAGGCCATGTTGGCCATGAAGACGAGCAGCGTGTCGAGGCGGTACGGGTCGCCGCGCGTGGCGTTGGTGATCACCGTGTGCATGAGCCCGTGCGCCGACAGCGGGTGCTCCCACGAGAAGGCGTGGTCGATCCGCATCGGCGTGCCGTCGTCGCAGATGGCGAGCTCCTCCGGGCTGGCCGGAAAGCCGAGCGGCGCCGCGTTGAGCGGCGTGTTCGGCTTCAGCATGTCGGGCGAGTTGAAGGCGCGGAAGTTGGGGACGATGTGGCGCGGGTACGGCGCCTTGTGGCGAAAGCCGCCGGGCGCGTCGATCGTGCCGAGCACGCTCATCAGGACGGCGAGCGCGCGCACCGTCTGGAAGCCGTTCGAATGCGCGGCCAGGCCGCGCATGGC